>JAEUAC010000181.1 GCA_019695455.1 Methylorubrum extorquens
CGACCGCCCTACTTCTTCTTCCCGAACGGGAATCCACCGAGACCGGGCAACCCCGGCATCTTCGGCCCGCCGAGCCCCGGAAGGCCCGGCATCTTTCCACCACCCAGTCCGGGCGGCATGGGCGGCATCTTCGCGGCGAGGCCGGGCAGGCCGCCCGCGCCGCCGCCGCCCATCGACTTCTGCATCTCGGCCAGCATCTCGGGCGACGGCTGGGGCATGCCGCCGCCGAGCCCCATCATCTTGCCGAGCATGCCGGACATGCCCTTGCCCTTGCCGCCGCCCATCATCTTCATGACGTCGGCCATCTGGCGGTGCATCTTGAGGAGCTTGTTGATCTCCTCGACCTTGGCGCCCGCGCCGGCCGCGATGCGCTTCTTGCGGGAGTTCTTGAGGAGGTCCGGGTTGCGGCGCTCGGCCGGCGTCATCGACGAGATGATGGCGCGCTGGCGCTTCACGGCCTTGTCGCCGAGCCCGGCCGTCTCCGCCTGGGCCTTGAGCTTGCCCATGCCGGGCATCATGCCCATCAGGCCGCCCATGCCGCCCATGCGCTCGACCTGGGCCAGCTGATCGGACAGGTCCTCCAGGTCGAACTGGCCCTTCCGCATCTTGGCGGCCATCTTCTCGGCCTTGGCCGCGTCGATGGTCTCCGCCGCCCGCTCGACGAGGGAGACGACGTCGCCCATGCCGAGGATGCGGTTGGCGACGCGGGCCGGATGGAACTCCTCCAGCGCGTCGACCTTCTCGCCGGTGCCGACGAGCTTGATCGGCCGGCCCGTGACGGCCCGCATGGAGAGCGCCGCGCCGCCGCGCGAGTCGCCGTCCATCCGCGTGAGCACGATGCCCGTGATGCCGATCCGGCCGTCGAAGGCGCGCGCCGTGTTCACGGCGTCCTGGCCCGTCAGCGCGTCGGCGACGAGCAGCACCTCGTGGGCGCCGGTCGCGGCCTTCACGTCCGCGGCCTCCGCCATCAGGGCCTCGTCGACCGTGGTGCGGCCGGCCGTGTCCAGCATGACGACGTCGAACCCGCCGAGCTTCGCGGCATCGATCGCCCGCCGGGCGATCTGCACGGCGGTCTGGCCGGCGACGATCGGCAGCGTTTCGACGCCGACCTGCTGGCCGAGGATCGCCAGCTGCTCCATGGCGGCCGGCCGCCGCGTGTCGAGCGAGGCCATCAGGACGCGCCGGCCCGACCGGTCGGTGAGGCGCTTGGCGATCTTCGCCGTCGTGGTCGTCTTGCCGGAGCCCTGGAGGCCGACCATCAGGACCGGCACGGGCGGCACCGCGTTCAGGTCGATCGTCTCGGACTCGGAGCCGAGCATCTCCACGAGCTGGTCGTGGACGATCTTCACGACCATCTGGCCGGGGGTCACCGACTTGACGACCTCGGCGCCGACGGCGCGGCTCCTCACCTTGTCCGTGAAGGACCGCACCACCTCCAGCGCGACGTCGGCCTCGAGCAGCGCGCGCCGGACCTCGCGCAGGGCCGCGTTGACGTCCTCCTCCGACAGCGCACCCCGGCGGGTGAGCCCGTCCAGGATGGAGGAGAGCTTCTCCGAAAGACCCTCGAACATGCTATTCGGCCGTGCCGCCCATGGAGGAGGCGAGGCGCCGCTCGGCGAGCGCCGCCTCGAAATGGCCGATGGCGCTCGCGAACTTGTCCCGGCAGCCGGGATTGCAGAAGCCGACCACGGCTCCGGCGTAGCGCGTGAGGGAATCCGCCGCGATCGGCTTTCCCGACCACGGACAGGTCTCGTTCACCGCGTCTTCGATGCGCATCGGCTCGTCGGCCATGGGGCGGCTCCTGCGATCCGTCCGAACGCCGACAGCGCCCGAGGGCGCATCGCGCTGTCGGGCGTTGACCTCCGGCGAAGCCTCGTGGCCCCTCTCCGGTCGGCGGCTGGATAGCTCGCTCGTCAGATTGTGGGCGCCCTGTAGGCGATCAGGGCCCGGCCGTCAATTTCGGCTCGGGTCCCGACGGGTGCCGGGCGGCTCCGACCGGCCCGAGATGGGTGCGGTGGAAGCCGCCGCCGTACTTGAGGCCGTATCCCAGCGCGCGATCGAAGCCGACATGGGCCAGCCAGATCAAGGCGAGGGCCGAGCCCAGGGAGGTCCCGGAGGCCGCCGCCAGGCAGAGGAGCAGGAGGGGCCCGACCGTGCTGTGCGCGGCGTTGTAGACGAGCGCGCCGATGCCCGGACGGACCAGGTAGGCGAGCATGCTGAGATCCGGGGCCAGGATCAGCGCCGCCAGGATCCACCAGGAGTGTCCGGTCCAGGAATAGCCGGACACGGCCGCCAGGAAGAGCGCCGCGCCTTCGGCTCGCAGGAGGAGCCGGGGCAAGCCCTGGACGTGACCTTCCACCATCGACGACGCCTCGCGCGGACGGGCGAGCGGAGCCATGATCGAGGCCGCCCTGTCAACCTGTGGTTGACCGGCCTTTCGGCGACCCGGCCGGACGGCGGGCCGAATCCGGGCCAAGCTCCACCGCGCTGGCCGACAGGCGGACGACGTCCGGGTGGTCCGGATCCCGCGAGGCGAGGTGCAGGAGGTCGTGCTCGGTCGCCACGCAGAGGTGGCACTGGTAGCCGTAATGGAGCCGGTCGTCCTTCGTGAGGAGCTGCCGGCAATCGTGGCAGAGGAAGCGGAGGGTCCGGCGCGGCATGGCTCTCAACTGGGACTCCGCGACTCCCATGCAAGGGCACGGACCGCATCGACCTTGCGGTTTCGGCCGAAGCGGTCCATATCACCGGGACCCAAGAGTGGTTCGGCGACTCCCACGCTCCGTTTGCAGAGCGCCACGTCCTCCCCCCATCATCGAAGGTTCGCGCCGCAACCCGAAAGCGGTCGGCGCGTTATGAGAACGAAAGAAGACCGGCTGCATGCCGGCAAAGGACATTGAGTGAATCTCCAGACCTATAACAACGACAAGACCATCAAGACCCATCGCGTCCCCTCGACCCTTCCCGCCATCCGGACCTCCGCCCATCCCAGCGCGCGCAATCGCCAGGGCTGGCAGGTGCAGCCGAGCGGGCTGTCGCGGGAAGAGACCCGCCGCCTCGTTCTCGAGATGATCGGCTGACGCGACCCGGCACGGCCCTTCGGGGCCGCGCCACATCCTTTCCGGGCCCGCCGCCTCGGCGGCGCCCAACCAGCTTTCCGGGCCCGCCGCTTCGGCGGCGCCCGACCGGACCCGCCGTGCGACCCCTTCCGGTCCGGCCTGGCGTCCGACCTAGAACGTTCCCCTGAACTCCTCGCCCACGGGCGGCTCCGCCGACGGAGCCGGCCTCGCCGATGCAGGCGGCCCCTCGGGCAGGGTGCCCGTCGCGTCCGGCTGCGCGGGGGGCGGCGCCGGACGCGGCCGCCGGAGCTTCGGCTCGGCCGCCGCGACCACCGGGCGGGCCGCGGCCTGCTGGGCCAGGAACTCCGTCATGTCCTTCAGAACCGGCGCCTTCCGGCGCAGCAGCACCGACAGCGCCAGGAGCGTGTCCGCGTGGTCTAGCCCGCGATAGACGCGCTCCGTCACGAGCGAGCCGGCCTCCCGCAGCCGCGCCGACAGGGCGGCCGTGTGGCGGGGCTCGACGGTGGTGTCCGTGTCGCCCGTCGCTAGGAAGGCCGGCATGCCGGCCCGCGCGAAGCGGACCGGCTGCGTCGCGGGCTTGTCGGGCGCATCCCCGAAGACCTTGATCGTGGTCGGGTCGTCGAGCGGCAGGAAGTCGTAGGGTCCCGACAGGCCGGCGACGCCGCGGATCACGGCCGGATCCACGCCGGCCCGCCTCAGGTAGCGGCCGTCGAGGGCCAGCATGGCGGCGTTGTAGGCGCCCGCCGAATGCCCTGCGAGGAGGATGCGCGCGGGATCGCCGCCGAGCCGGGCGGCGTTGTCGCGCACCCAGCGGATCGCGGCCGCGCCGTCGTCCAGGAAGGCCGGGAAGCGGACCTCCGGATAGAGCCGGTAGTCCGGCACCGCGACCAGGAAGCCCTTCGACGCGATCGCCTCGCCCGCGAAGGCGTATTCCGCCCGGTCGCCGGAATCCCACGATCCGCCGTAGAAGAAGACGACGACCGGCAGGGGGCGCGTGCTCTTCGCCGGCGCGTAGACGTCGAGCCCCTGCCGGAGCCCGGCCCCGTAGGAGGCGCTCGCGACCCGGACCACGCCCTGCTCGGGCGGGTTCACCGCCTCGAAGACCTGCAGGGGCGTGCAGGCGGCCGCGGCCAAGGCCGCGAGGCCCGTCACGAAGATGCGACGCAACGGGATCATGAGGAGCAGCCGGCCATGGACCGAACGGGAATCGTCGATGGGCGTTGCGGTTCCGATGCCGTCGCCGGCGGACGCTCCGACCGGCACGCCCTCACGTCGAAAGGACCACCATGATCAAGACAGCGAAGGCCGTCTGGAAGGGCACCGGCAAGGACGGGACCGGGCAGCTCACGACGGAATCCGGCGTGCTCGACGCCGCACCGTATTCCTTCAAGACCCGGTTCGAGGGCCAGAAGGGCACCAATCCGGAGGAACTGATCGCGGCCGCCCATGCCGGGTGCTTCTCCATGGCGCTCGCCTTCCAGCTGCAGGGTGCGGGATTCGCGCCGACCGAGCTCGCGACGGATGCGGCCGTCACGCTGGAGAAGGACGGCGAGGGTTTCAAGGTCTCGAAGTCCGCCCTGACGCTGAAAGCGCAGGTTCCCAACATCGATCAGGCCCAATTCGAGGAGCTGGCCAGGAAAGCCAAGGAAGGCTGTCCGATCTCCAAGCTCCTGACGGCCGAGATCACGCTGGACGCGACCCTGAATTGATCTGGCGGCGCCGGGGCGTTAACGCCCCGGCATCTCCCCGATCGGCGCACCATGATCCGCTCCCCCCTCATCACCGTCATGACCGATGCCGTCCAGAAGGCGGCGCGGTCTCTGAAGCGCGATTTCGGCGAGGTCGAGAACCTGCAGGTGTCCCGCAAGGGCCCGGGCAACTTCGTGTCGGCGGCCGACCACAAGGCCGAGACCGTGCTGCGCGAGGCGCTGGAGAAGGCGCGGCCGGGCTATGGCTTCGTGCTCGAGGAATCGGGCCGCATCGCGGGATCGGACACGACCCACACCTGGCACGTGGACCCGCTCGACGGGACCACCAACTTCCTGCACGGCATCCCGCATTTCTGCATCTCGGTCGGCCTGGAGCGCGAGGGGCAGATCGTGGCGGGCATCGTCTACGATCCGATCAAGGACGAGATGTTCATGGCCGAGAAGGGCAAGGGCGCCTACATGAACAACCGCCGGATCCGGGTCGCCGCCCGGCGCGAGATCCAGGACGCGGTCGCCTATTGCGGCCTGCCGCATATCGGACGGCCCGCGCATCCGCGCTTCCTGTCCGAGATGGCGAGCGTCATGACGGCGGTGGGCGGGCTGCGCCGCTTCGGGGCCGCCGCGCTCGACATGGCCTACGTGGCGGCCGGGCGGGCCGACCTCTACTGGGAGCGCGACCTGCAATCCTGGGACATCGCGGCCGGCATCGTGCTGATCCGCGAGGCGGGCGGCTTCGTGTCGGATTGCGACGGCGGCTCCGACCCGCTGTCGACGCTGTCGGTCTGCGCCGGGAACGAGACGCTGCAGCGCGAACTGCTCGGCCTCCTCAAGAAGCCGCTGGCACGGGCTTGACACCGGTGGGGCCGGGGCTGCCACGATGAGCGCGATGCTCCAGCCCACGTCCCTCGAGGCGGTGACGCGCCCGCTCTCCTCGCCGCGCATCTACCTCGTGCGGATGGCCGTCTTCCTGGTGCTGGTCGGCTTCGTCGCCTTCATCCTCTACCGTCAGCTCTACGGCGCCTTCCTGGGCAATCCCGGCCTGAACGGGCTCATCCTCGGCGTGCTGCTCGTCGGCATCATCCTGGCGATCCGGCAGGTCGTGCGGCTGTTCCGCGAGATCCGGTGGGTGAATTCGCTCGGCGCCGAGAGCCGCTCGCTCGCCCGGGCGCCCGTGCTCCTCGCCCCCATGGCGACGACGCTCGGGGCCTCCGGCACGCGCTCGGCGCTGACGGTCGCGACCACGCGCACGCTCCTCGATTCCGTCTCCGCCCGGCTCGACGAGAACCGCGAGCTCGTCCGCTACCTCGCGGGGCTCCTCGTCTTCCTGGGCCTGCTCGGCACCTTCTGGGGCCTGATCGACACCGTGAACTCGGTCGGCCGCATCATCGGCTCGCTCCGCGCCGGCTCGGACGCCGCCGTCCTGTTCGACGAGCTCAAGACGAACCTCGCCGCGCCGCTCGCCGGCATGGGCGTGTCCTTCTCGGCCTCGCTGTTCGGGCTCGCGGGCTCGCTCGTCCTCGGCTTCCTCGACCTACAGGCCGGCCAGGCGCAGAACCGCTTCTACACCGAGCTCGAGGATTGGCTGGTCGCCTCCGGGGCCGCCGAGGAGGCGCCGGAGAACCGGGAGCTCGCCGCGCTCGCGGCCGGCATCGAGAGCCTGGTCGAGCACATGCGGGCCGAGCAGCAATTGCTGCGCGACTGGGTGGAGGCGCAGGCCTCCCGCGAGCGCGACATGCGGCTCATGCTGGACCGCGCGACCCGCCAGCGGCCCGCCTGATGGCCGGCCGGCTCGCGCGCCGCGCCCCGCTGAACTACTGGCCGGGCTTCGTCGACGCTCTGTCGACGCTGCTGCTCTCGATCGTCTTCCTCCTGTCGATCTTCATGCTGGGCCAATTCTTCCTGGCGCGCGAGATCTCGGGACGCGACACGGTCCTCGAACGCCTCAACCGGCAGATCGCCGAGCTGACGGACCTTCTCGCGCTCGAACGGTCGGGCAAGCGGGACATGGAGGGCCAGATCGGCGGCCTGCAATCGACCATCGCGGCGAGCCAGGCGGAGCAGGCGCGCCTCCGGGCGCTGGTGGCCGCCGGGGCGGGCGCCGATTCGCGCGCCGGCCAGACCGCGACGGCGCTCGATACGGAGAAGGCGCTCACGGCCCGGGCGCTCTCGACCGTCGACCTCCTGAACCAGCAGATCGCGGCCATGCGCCGGCAGCTCGCGGCCCTCGAGGAGGCCCTGGCGGCCTCCGAGAACCGCGACCGCGAATCCCAGGCCCGCATCGCCGACCTCGGCAGCCGGCTGAACGTCGCGCTCGCCCAGCGCGTGCAGGAGCTCTCCCGCTACCGGTCGGACTTCTTCGGCCGGCTCCGGCAGATCCTCGGCCAGCGCCAGGACGTGCGGATCGTCGGGGACCGGTTCGTCTTCCAGTCCGAGGTCCTGTTCGCGGCCGGGCAGGCGACGCTCAAGCCGGAGGCCGGGGCGGAGCTCGACCGGATCGCGAGCGCCGTCAACGACCTCGCCAAGGAGATCCCGCCGGACATTCCCTGGGTGCTCCGCGTGGACGGGCACACGGACGTGCGGCCGATCCAGTCGCCGCAATTCCCCTCGAACTGGGCGCTCTCGGCCGGGCGGGCCATCGCGGTCGTCCAGGCGCTCGCCGCCCGCGGCATCCCGCCCAACCGCCTCCTCGCGGCCGGGTTCGGCGAGTTCCAGCCGCTCGACCCCGGCACGACCGACGAGGCCTATGCCCGCAACCGCCGGATCGAGCTGAAGCTCACGGAGCGGTAGGCCGGGCGCCGCGGGCGTCCGCGATCAATCGGAGCAGGACCGGCCGGAGGTCGCCGAGCGACCGGGCCGTGGACCAGACGACCGAGGCCGCCACCCGGTGGTATTCGTGGCGGAGCACGTTGCCCATGTCCGCCATGGACCGCCACGGTACGTCCGGGTCCTGTCGCCTCTGCTCGGCCGTGAGGCGCCGGCTCGCCTCCGAGACGATCTCGAGGCAGCGCTCGACGGCGCGCTGGGTCGTGCGGTCTTCCTCGAACGCCTGTCGGCTCAGGCCCGCCAGCATCTCGTCCACGTGGTCGACGGCCTCCAGCATGTCGACCAGAGCGGCCAATGCCGTCCTGGCCGCCGACGGGTGCTCAGAAGACGGAGACAGCGTCGGCCTCGATCGTCGGTCGCAGGATCGGATGCAGGCCGTCTCGGGTAGCGATGTCGGCGGGGACGCCGAGCACGCGCGTCAGCCTCTCCTTGAGCCCGAGGAGCTGCATGATGCCGAAGCGATCCAGATCCTGCTCGACGAGGATGTCGACGTCGCTCGCCGCCGCGGCCTCGTCGCGCGCCGTCGATCCGATCAGGTACAGGTGCCGGACGCCCATGGCCCGGATCCCGTCTGCATCCGCCGCAAGCCGGGCGATGGCGTCCGCGCGGGTCATGTCGGCAACCTACCAGAAGAACAGCAGCGTCACCACGGCGAAGAGCGGCAGCAGGATGGCGGCCGACCAGCCCATGTAGCCGACGAAGCTCGGCATCCTGACGCCGGCGCCGCGCGCGATGGCGAAGACCATGAAGTTCGGCGCGTTGCCGATATACGAGTTGGCGCCCATGAAGACCGCGCCGGTCGAGATGGCCGCGAGCGTCGCCGCGAGCGGGCCCATCAGGCGGGCCGGATCGCCGCCCGCCAGCTCGAAGAAGACCACGTAGGTCGGCGCGTTGTCGAGGAACGACGACAGGATGCCCGTCAGCCAGAAATAGGCGGCCGGGTTCGGCGAGCCGTCCGGCCGGCTCACGAGGCCGAGCAGGCCGGAGAAGGCGCCCTCGCGGCCCGCCGCGAGCGCCGCCGCGACGGGGATCAGGCAGACGAAGATGGCGGCGAAGATCTTCGCGACCTCGGCGATCGGCGCCCACGTGAAGCCGTTCGCGATGCGGTGCGCCTTGGGGCTGAGCGCGAGCGAGGCGAGCGCCAGCCCGACCATGGCGACGTCGCGCACGAGGTTCTGCCCCTGGATCTCGGTCGATCCGATCCGGATCCACACGCCCGGCCGCCAGATGCCCGACAGCAGGATGAAGCCGATCAGGAGGACGAGGAGGAGGAGGTTCGGCGTCCCGAGGAGGCGCAGGCGGTCGTCCGTCGGGGTCGGGTCGAGGGTGCGCGGTTGGGCCTCCCGCGCGAACCAGAACCGGTCGAGGACATAGAAGAGGGCGAGGAGCACGAGGACGGCGAACAGGGTCTCCGTGAACAGGTGCCGCGTGGTCCAGAAGAAGTCGACGCCGCGCAGGAAGCCGAGGAACAGGGGCGGGTCGCCGAGCGGCGTGAGGGCTCCGCCGATGTTCGAGACGAGGAAGATGAAGAAGACGACGACGTGCACGTTGTGGCGCCGGTCGTCGTTGGCGCGGAGCAGGGGCCGGATCAGGATCATGGAGGCGCCGGTCGTGCCGACCACGCTCGCCATCGCGGTCCCGAAGGCGAGGATGGCCGTGTTGACGGCCGGCGAGCCGTGCAGGTTGCCGGCGACCACGATGCCGCCGGCGATCGTGTAGAGCGCGAAGAGCAGGAGGATGAAGGGCAGGTACTCGATCAGGACGACGTGCAGGGTCGCGTCGAGCGCCGGCGCGACGCCCCGGAACGCCGCCAGCGGGATCAGGACGGCGAGGCCCCAGGCGGCGGCGATCTTGCCGAGATGATGCTCCCAATGGTGCGACACGAGCTGCGGCAGCACGGCGATGGAGAGGAGGATCCCGGCGAAGGGGATCGCCCAGGCGAGCCCGAAGCTGCGCCCGTCGAGCTCCGCCGCCAGCGCGGGGCCGGCCGCGAGCCAGGCCGCTGCCGCCGCCGCTCCGAGCTTCACCATGCGCATGCCCGTCTCCCTCCTGCGCGAGTCCTAGGGGTGGTCCGGCAGCCGTTCAACACCGCTTTCGGGCTCGCGCACCGTCGGGGCCGGCGCTAGGGTCGGCCAACGACAAGGGAGGACAGGCGTGAACCAGATCGACCTCAACGGGCACGTGGCCGTGGTGACGGGCGGGGCGCAGGGCATCGGACGGGCCGTCGTCGAGCGCTTCGTCGCCTCGGGCGCGAAGGTCGAGATCTGGGATCTCGACGGCGATCTGGCCCAGGAGGCCGCGGACGACATCGGCGGCGCCGTGACGGGACGGCAGGTCGACGTCACCGACTGGCAGAGCGTCGAGACGGCGGCGCGCGACACCGAGGCCCGGCTCGGGCCGGTCGACATCCTCGTGACCTCGGCCGGCATCGCGGGCCCGAACACCAAGACCTGGGACTACCCGCTGGCGGATTGGCACCGCGTCTTCCGCATCAACGTGGACGGGACCTTCCATTGCTGCCGGGCCCTGATCCCGTCGATGGTGCGCCAGGGCTACGGCCGCATCGTCACCGTCGCGTCCATCGCCGGCAAGGAGGGCAATCCCAACGCCTCCGCCTATTCGGCCTCGAAGGCGGCCGTGATCGCGCTCACGAAGTCGCTCGGCAAGGAGCTCGCGGGCCAGGACATCGCCGTCAACACGATCACGCCCGCCGCCGCCCGCACCCGCATCTTCGACCAGATGACGGAGGAGCACATCAACTTCATGCTGTCGAAGATCCCCCGCGCCCGCTTCGTCGAGACGCGGGAGATCGCCGCCATGATCGCCTGGCTCGCCTCGGCCGAGAACTCCTTCACGACGGGCGCCGTCTTCGACCTCTCGGGCGGTCGCGCGACCTACTGAGCGCCCGTCCCGACGCAGGTCGAAATTCTCTCCCTGGGCTGGGTGCCGCCCTCCGCCGGCATGAGCGGGCGGGGAGGGACCTCCGTCTGCACTCCGCCGCTCATCCGGACGCAGGTCGGGTTCCAGGTCGGGGCCGGGCGCCGGACTCCGTCGGCACGGGCGGGGCCGGGTCCATGCGGCCGGCCCGGGCCAGGAGCGCGTCGAGGATGCGGTCGAGCGCGGCCGCGTCCTCGGGCGGAAGCACGGCCGCGAGCTCGGCCGCGTAGGCGAGGGCGAGCGGCGCGATCCGGCCGTAGAGCGCGTCGCCCGCCGGCGTGAGCGCCAGGAAGGCCTCCCGCCGGTCCTTCGCGTTGGCTTCGCGGGCGACGAGACCGCGCGACTCGAGCCCGGCCGCGGCGCGGCTCACCTTCACCTTGTGCATGCGGGCGTGCTGGCCGATGGCGCCGGCCGTGATCCGGCCGAACTCGCCGATCGTCGCCAGCACGCGCCATTCCGGGATGCCGATGCCGAACTGGCTCGCGTAGCGGCGCGCCAGCCCTTCGCTGACGACCGCCGCCACGACGTTCAGCCGGTAGGGGAGGAAGGCCGCGAGCCGCAGGGCCGGGTCCCGTCGGTCCGGTCGGATCCGCCTTGACGCCATGCCGGCCCGGTCCTAATCGATCGTTACAAACGAAACTATGCCGTCGTGACCGGGAGGGCAATCGCCATGAACGTCCAGACGCCGTCGTCCTTCGGGGCCGCTGCCGATCGGCTCGCCTCGGGCGCGGGCATCACGCCGGGCTACATGTCCGGCTTCGCCAACGGGTTCGAGACGGAGGCGCTGCCCGGCGCCCTGCCGGTCGGCCGCAACTCGCCCCAGCGCTGCCCCTACGG
>JAEUAC010000285.1 GCA_019695455.1 Methylorubrum extorquens
ATCGGCCGCGTCCTGCGCGACGGGGCGGAGACCGGCCACAGCATCACGACGCCGATCCATCCGGTCTCGACGGGAGAGCAACGGGTCGTGCTCATCGAGCTCTGCCAGGCGGCCATCGATCGCCTGCGGGGACGCGGCGCGCTGTAGCGCCTCCCCGGAGGCGGCGGAGCGACGTCAGCGCGCGAAGCGCTTCGCGCCCGCGACGCAGAGCACGACGAGGCCCGTGACGGCGACCATGGCGGGCGGGACGGATTCGCCGAGGAGAAGCCCCGCGAGGAGCAGGCCGAAGAAGGGCTGGAGGAGCTGCAGCTGCCCGACGCCCGCGATCCCGCCGAGCGCCAGCCCGCGATACCAGAACACGAAGCCGATCAGCATGCTGAAGAGGGACACGTAGGCGAGCCCGATCCAGGCGGGAGCGCCGATCGCGTCGAAGGTGTCGGGCCGGGTCGCGACGGCCGCCACCGTCATGATCGGCAGCGACAGCGCGAGCGCCCAGGAGATCACCTGCCAGCCGCCGAGGCGGCGGGAGAGGGTGGCGCCTTCGGCGTAGCCGAGCCCGCAGACGAGGATCGCGGCCAGCATCAGGGCGTCGCCCACGAGCGAGCCCCCGCCGGACTGCACCAGCGCGTAGCCCGCCACCACCGCGCCGCCCCCGAGCGAGAACGCCCAGAAGGCGGGCTTCGGCCGCTCCCCGCCGCGGAGCACGCCGAAGAAGGCGGTGGCGAGCGGCAGGAGGCCGACGAAGACGATCGAATGCGCGGCCGTGACGTGCTGGAGCGCGAGCGCCGTCAGGACCGGGAACCCGATCACGACGCCGAAGGCGACGATCGCGAGCGACGGCAGGTCCGACGCCGGCGGTCGCCTCTGGCGGAGCACGATCAGCAGGCCGAGCCCGACCAGGGCCGCGATGACGGCGCGCGCGGCCGTGAGGAAGACGGGCGTGAAGCCGGCGACGGCGACGCGCGTGGCCGGCAGCGAGGCGCTGAAGATCAGCACGCCGACGAGCCCGTTGATCCAGCCTTCCGTGTCCCGCCGCATGCGCGCCTCCCGAGCCCCGCCGCGTCTGTGGACCGGCCGGACTCGCCGCGACAGCGACGGTCCCGTACGGTTCCGATCGAACTGTACGGGTCGGCGGAGCCACAAGGTTGCACGCATCGGGGACGAGGGGCGGAGGAGGCCACGGCCGGATGGCCGACGTGATGGCGCATGTCCGGCGGCGCCTCGCGGAGCGGGGCCTCGCGCCCGGCGAGAGGCTGCCCTCGATCCGGCGGCTCGCCGCGACGCTGCGGGTCTCGCCGTCCACGGTGGTCGAGGCCTACGACCGGCTCGCCGCCGAGGGGCTGGTCCGCTCGCGGCCGGGCTCCGGCTTCTTCGCCGTCGCGTGCGCGCCGGCCGCGCCGTCGGATGCCGAGCTCGCGGACCCCGACCGTGCGGTCGATCTCCTCTGGATCTCGCGGCAGGCGCTCGATACCGGCCCGGACGTGGCGAAGCCGGGCTGCGGCTGGCTGCCGGCCGAGTGGATGCCGCAGGCGGCGATCCGGCGGGCGCTGCGGGGCCTGTCCCGCCGGGAGGGCGCCGTCCTGACCGACTACGCTCCGGTGCGCGGCTCGCCCGACCTGCGGCGCCTTCTCGCGCGGCGCCTGGACGGGGAGGGCATCGAGGCCGGGCCGGATCGCATCCTCCTCGCGGGGTCGGGCTCGCAGGCGCTCGACCTCGTCTGCCGCCTGGTGCTGCGCCCCGGCGACACCGTGATCGTCGACGATCCCTGCTACTTCAACTTCCAGGCGCTGCTGCGCGTTCACGGCGCCACGGTGGTCGGCGTGCCCTACGGCCCGACCGGACCGGACGTGGCGCTCTTCGCGGCCGCGCTCGCCGCGCATGCGCCGCGCCTCTACCTCACCAATTCCGCGATCCACAATCCGACGGGGGCCACGCTCTCGCCCGCGACGGCGCACCGGGTCCTGAACGCCTGCGCGGCGCACGACGTGATCGTCGTGGAGGACGACGTCTTCGCCGATTTCGAGCCGGAGCCCTCGCCGCGCCTCGCGGCGCTCGACGGTCTCTCCCGCGTGATCCGGATCGGCTCCTTCTCGAAGACCCTCTCGGCCTCCGCCCGCTGCGGCTACGTGGCGGCCTCGGCGGAGCGGATCGAGGCGCTGGTCGACCTCCAGGTCGCGACGCGGTTCGGCGGCGCGAGCCCGATCTCGGCCGCGATCGTGGCCGCCGTGCTCGGCGACGGCAGCTATCGCAGGCACGTCGAAACCGTCCGCCGCCGCCTCGCGAAGGCGCGGCGCGAGACCGCGTCGGGGCTCGAGGCGCTGGGCATCCGGCCCTGGCTCGCGCCCCGGGGCGGGTTCTATCTCTGGTGCCGCCTGCCGGAGGGGGCGGACGGCGTCGCGACCGCCCGCGCCGCGCTGCGCGACGGGCTCGTCCTGGCGCCGGGCGACGTGTTCAGCGTCTCGCGCTCGGCCCCGGACTTCATGCGCTTCAACGTCGCCCAGACGAGCGGGCCCGCGAGCTTCGCCGCGATCGGGCGGGCGCTGGCGGCCGCCGCTCCGGCCCGGGAGGCCGCGTGAAGCATCCGGTGACGCCGGACGGGCGCTACTTCGTCGTGCGCGGCCGGCTGTGGCGGCTCGCGAACCCGGATCTGCCGCCGGCCGAGCGGGAGCGCCTGACGCGCGACCTGATGGCGGCGCGCCGTGCCGTCCGGGGCGCGCTCGCCGCGCAGGACCGCGAGGCCGAGCGGTCCGCGCGGGCGGACGTCGATGCCGCGAAACGCGCGCTCGGCGAGCGCGGCCCGGCCTGGTGGCAGGACGGCGCCCCCGACCTGAACCGCCGCCTCGCCCGCAACACGCCCTACGCCGCGTGGTTCGCGGGCCTCCTGCCCGAGCCGGACGGGCCGGGCTCCTGACCGCGGGCGGGGCCGCGTTGCGCTGGTCCGGCCGATCGCTACATTGGCGCCGACACGACTGGACGCGCACGTGAACGAACACCGATCGGGCCGACACGCCGGCCGCCGACCCGCCCGCCTCCGGGCCATCGCGGCGCTCGCGGCCCTGGGATGGGCCGGACAGGCCGGCGGCGCGCTGGCCGCCGTCATCACGGTCTGCGAGGCGCCGAAGGGCAAGAGCGTCGCGGTCGGGGGCCCGAGCGGCTGGTCCGACGAGTCGCTCGCGGGCGCGACCCTCACCTTCACGAACGACGCCGTCGACGGGTTCGACGTCGCGACCAAATCCGCCGCGTCCGATACGACGGCCCGCAAGGAGGGCGGCCGCGTCCGCCGCGCCTTCGGCAACGAGGACGGCGCCATGACGCTGGTCGCGGACTACCCGCTCGGCACCGTCGAGGTCTACCAGCTCTCCCTGGACGGCGCCGGCAACGGCAACCTCATCATGGCCGCGCTCAAGAACCGGGTGGTCGGCGTGACCAAGGGCAGCCTGCTGGAGGCCACCTGCCGCCGTCCCGCCGGTTGAGGCGGGGGCGGAGGCCGTCCGCCACCCCGTTCCGGCTCCCCATCGTCGGCGCCCGCGACCCGCGGGCGACCGCCCGCGGCGAGCCGGGCCGTCCCGCCGCCACCCGGGCCGTCGACCCGACCCCCGTCAGCCTGCCGTGAGGGCCTTCCGACCATGACCGACCGTTCGATCTCGGATCCCACCACGCTGTCCGCCGTCGAGCTGGGACGCGCCATCGCGGCGCGCCGGCTCTCGCCGGTCGACGGCGTCGAGGCCTATCTGGCCCGGATCGAGCGGCTCGAGCCGCGGCTCGGCGCCTTCACGGCCCTCTACGGCGCCGATGCGCGCCTCGCCGCCGAGGCGGCCGACAAGGCCATCCGGTCCGGCCATGCCATCGGCCCGCTGCACGGCGTCCCGGTGGCCCTGAAGGACCTGATCGATCTCGAGGGCCGCATCACGACGGGCGGCTCCGCCGCGCAGCGCACCCGCCGCTCGACCGTGACGGCGACCATCGCGCGCCGGATGATCGGGCAGGGCATGATCGTGCTCGGCAAGACGCACACGGTCGAGTTCGCCTTCGGCGGCTGGGGCACGAACCCCCACATGGGGACGCCCTGGAACCCCTGGGACCTCGCGACGCACCGCACGCCGGGCGGCTCCTCGTCGGGCTCCGGCGTCGCGGTCGCGGCCCGGCTCGCGCCATGGGCCATCGGCACGGACACGGGCGGCTCCGTGCGGCTGCCCGCCTCGTTCTGCGGCCTGACGGGCCTGAAGGTCACGGTGGGCCGCATCTCGACCTACGGCATCATCCCGCTCTCCGCGACGCTCGACACGCCCGGCCCGATGGCGCGCTCCGTCGAGGACGCGGCCGCGCTCTACGCCGTCCTCTCGGGTCCCGACCCGCTCGATCCCCTCACGCGGGGCATCGTGCCGGCCGATCCGCTCCCGACGATGCGCCGCGGCGTCCGCGGCCTCCGGCTCGCCCGGATGCCGGCCCGCGAGCGCGAGGGCGTCACGGCGCCGGTGCTCGAGGCCTATGAGCGGTCGCTCGCCGTCCTGGAGACGCTCGGGGCCGAGATCGTCGACGTCGACTTCCCGTTCAGCTTCGACGACGCGGCGCGCTCCATGAACATCAGCGCCGTCGAGGCCTACCACTTCAACCGGGCGCTGGTGGACGATCCGGCGGCCGAGCTCGGCGACGCCGTGCGCGGGCGCGTGCTCGGCGGCGCGAAGACGCTCGCCTCCGACTACTTCGCCATGCGCCGGAACATGGCCGTGATGCGCGCCCAGTTCGAGGCCGCCATGGACGGCATCGACGCGCTCCTCACGCCGACCACCGGGACGGCCGCGATCCCGGTCTCCGACGTGGACGAGGACGTGCTGCCCTCGCGCTTCACGCGGTTCGGCAACATCCTGGAGCTCTGCTCGCTCGCGCTGCCGAACGGCCGGACCGAGGGCGGCCTGCCGACCTCGCTCCAGATCACCTGCCGACCCTACGAGGAGGCGATGGCGCTGCGCGTCGGCCACGCCGTTCAGCAGGCGACGGACTGGCACCGCGCGAGCCCGCCCGGCCTCGACGGCTGAGCCCCGGGCCGGGGGCCCCGCGGCTCAGAACGCGTAGCGGGCGCCCATGCCGCCGTGGATCGTGTCCCCGATCGGCCGGGCGCCGAGAGTGCCGTTGACGAAGGCGTCGAGGATCCAGCCGTTGCCGAGGCGGTAGCCCGCCCGCAGCCCGTATTCGAGCCAGTTGTAGTTGCCGATCGGGGTCGCGACCGCGTTGCCGTTCACGGTCCCGTTCAGGCCGCTCACCGTGTCGAAGGCCTGAGCGAAGCCGAGATTGACCTGGGTCTCGACGGACGCGCCGAAGAGATGGGTCCATTGCCCACCGACCTTGGCGATGTTCAGCGTGTCGCGCCCGCCGGAGCTCAAAATCGGGTACGGGTTCACGGGGAAGGCCGATTCCGAATAGCCGCCCACGCTCTGCCAGCCGCGGGCCAGCTCCACGGCCGCCGCGACCTCGTCCGTCGGCCCGAGGCGGGCCACGTAGCCGAGCCGGCCGAACAGCGAGAAGCTCGTCGTGTCCGACGAGCCCGAGCCGCCGCCGACCGTGTTCCCGAACGCGTACCGCCGGTCGTAATGGACGTTCTGGTTCGGCGCGATCACGCCGCCGACGTCGACGAAGGGCCGCGAGGAGCCGAGCTGCACGGCGTCGTAGCGGACGAGGCCGGCGAGGATCGGCGCGCTCGTCACGCTCACGCGGCCGGATTCGTAGTTCGCGTAGGCGAGGCCGCCGACGATGGAGAGGTTGTCCGAGATGGCGTAGCGGCCCTGCGCGCCCAGGCTGAAGGAGCCGCCGGACGCGAAGGACGAGAAGCAGTCGCCGCAGCTGACCTGCTGGTGGAAGCCGGTCAGCACGCTCGACAGCATGCGCAGCGTGACGAACTGGCCGAAGCGCTCGCGCGCGAGCTGCTGGGCGGAGGCGATCGAGTTCAGGACGTCCTGGCTCGGCGCGCCGCCGCCGAGATCGCCGAACTGCAGGTAGGCCGTGGTGCCGTCGTAGACGACGCTCGGCTGGAGGCCGATGGCGGCGCTCGTGTAGGCGACGGAGGTGAACTGCCCCGTGAGGCCGCCGGCCGCGGCCAGGATCGGCAGGCGGACGGGCGTCGCGTAGGTGAGGGGACCGGGCGAGACGATCAGCGTGCCGCCCGGCGCGACCGTCGCCGTCGAGGGCGTCGCGAGGCGGCTCGCCGCGTTGGGCAGGCTGTTCACGCCGAGCGCGGAGCCGGCCGCGAAGCCGACCGGGCCGGATGCCGTCAGCGTCCCGTAGGGGTTCTGCGGATTGCCGGGAGTCACGAGGCCGCCCCGGCTCGCGAGGATCGAGCCGACCTGCCCCGTCCCGCTGAGCGCCGCGCCGGACGCGATCGTGGTGAGCGGCGAGGATGCGATCGAACCGTCCACCTGCAGCGTGCCGGCCGAGACGAGCGTGTTGCCCGCGTAGGTGTTCCGGCCGAGGAGGACGAGCGTGCCCGTGCCGGTCTTCTGGAGGAGGCCCGTGCCCGAGATCGGCCCGGCGACGCCGACGGTGCCCGGGCCTGAATCGAAGGTCGGGTCGTCGATCCCCGTGAAGCGGATCGCGTTCGGCAGCGTGTAGCCCGTGCCCGAGAAGGCGAGCGTGGTGGCGTTGTCCATGGCGAGCACGCCGGTCCCGAGCGCGTCCGCGTTCGTGACGCCGAGCGTGCCGGCGAGGAGCGACGTCCCGCCCGAATAGGTGTTCCGGCCGCCGAGCACGAGCGTGCCCGGACCCGTCTTCGTGAGCGCGAGCGGCGCCGTCCCGTCCCGCAGCGTGCCCGCGAAGGTGGTGGTGCCGCCGCCGGCCCCGGCCGCGAGCGTCGCAGCCGCCGTGCCGTTGTTCAGGACGATGCCCGTTCCGGCGAGCGTCGAGACCGCCTGGCCGAAACCGTTGAGGTCGAACGTGCCGGCGACGGTCAGCGCGCTCCGCGTCCCGATCGCGTCCGCGCGGCCGGCCCGGAGCGTCCCGTCCGCGACCGTGGTCGGCCCGGAATAGGTCGACGGGCCGGCCAGCGTGAAGGTGCCCGTGCCGGTCTTGGTGAGCCCGAGGGGGCCGGCACCGTCCGCGAGCGTGCCGGAGAAGGTCGTGGAGGCGCCGTTCGCCCCGGCGGACAGGACGGCCGCCGCGCCGCCGCCGTTCGTGACGCTGCCCGATCCCGCGAGCGAGCCGATCGCCTGGGAGAAGCCGCCGAGGTCGAGCGTCGATCCGACCGTGAAGGCGGAGGCGGCGCTGAACGCGTTCGCGGCCCCGCCGCGCAGGATGCCGCCGGACACGGCGGTCGGCCCGGAATAGGTCGATGCTCCCGAGAGGACGAGCGTGCCGCCGCCCGCCTTGGTGAACCCGCCCGCGCCCGTGATCGGGCCGCCGAGGCCGAGCGTCGTTCCGCCGTCGGTGAGGATCGTGCCGTTCGCCGTCCCGAGCACGACGGGACGGGTCATGTCGAAGCTCGCCGTCGTCCGCAGCGTGCCGCCGTCGAGCGTGAGCGCGCCGGCCGAATCGCCCAGCGCACCGTTCTGGCCGATCGTGAGCGTGCCGCCCACGACCTGCCAGGGCGTGAGCGCGGTCGTCGCGTTGAGCAGGGTCCATGCACTGGCATCGACCTTCCGGAAGGTGCCGAAATCCCGGTACTGCAGGCCCGGCCCCACGGCCGACACGTCGAACGTGCCGTTCTGGAGACCGCCGAGCGCGAGCGTGTCGGCGGAGGAGGCGGCCTGGACCGTACCCGTGATCGTCGAGCCCGCGTACAGCGTCAGCGTGTTCGTCCCGCCCGTGAAGGAGATGGCGGTGCCGGGCGGCGGCACGGCCAGCGTTCCGACGAAGGTGCCGGTCGCGATCGTGCCGGCGTTCACGACCGAAAGGTTCGAGCCGACGATCGCCGCCCCGCCGCCGCCGAAGCCGTCGCCGCCGCTGATCGTCCCGCCGATCTCGTTGACGAGCGTGCCACCATTCGGCGCGTAGACGCCGTAGCCGCCGGCCCCCTCCGTTCCGTCCGCCGGGCCGTTGGCCGTCGCGCCGGCCGTGCCGCCGGCTCCGCCCGTGATCGTGCCCGCGTTGGTGAACGTGCCGCCGTTCATCTGCAGCCCGGTTCCGCCCTGGCCGCCGCCGCCCGCGTTGCCGACGTCGGGGATGCCGAGGCCGGTGGCCGGATCGGCCGCGCCGCCGGTTCCCCCGCCGCCGCCGAGGAAGTAGTTGCCGCCCGTGAACCTGCTCGTTCCGGCGCCGCCCGTTCCGCCCGC
>JAEUAC010000434.1 GCA_019695455.1 Methylorubrum extorquens
TGCACCACGCCGGCCTGGACGGGCTACATCGCCGGAACGGGGAAGCTCGCCGGATCCGATCCGCGCGAGATGGGCGTCGCCGACTGCGTCGTGATCTGGGGCACCAACCCGGTCCACACCCAGGTCAACGTCATGACCCACGCGATGCGCGCCCGGAAGGAGCGCGGCGCGAAAATCGTCGCGATCGACATCTACGACAATCCGACCATGAAGCAGGCCGACCTCGCGCTCCTGGTCCGGCCGGGCACGGACGGCGCGCTCGCCTGCGCGGTCATGCACGTCCTCTTCCGCGACGGGCACGCGGACCGCGACTACCTCGCCCGCCACACGGACCAGCCGGCGGAGCTGGAACGCCATCTCGCGACCCGCACGCCGGATTGGGCGGCCGCCATCACGGGATTGTCCGTCGCCGAGATCGAGGCCTTCGCCCGGCTGGTCGGCACGATTCCGCGCACCTTCTTCCGTCTGGGCTACGGCTTCTCGCGGAGCCGCAACGGCGCCGTGAACATGCACGCGGCGCTCTGTATCCCGGCCGTCACGGGCGCCTGGCAGCACGAGGGCGGCGGCGCGTTCCATTCCAATTCGGGCATCTACAAGCTGAACAAGCGCCTGCTCGAGGGGCACGACGCCATCCGGCCCGGCACGCGCATGCTGCAGCAGACGCAGATCGGCCGCGTGCTGACGGGCGATGCCGGGGCCCTGAAGGGCGGCCCGCCGGTCGAGGCCCTTTTCATCCAGAACACGAACCCGGTCTCGATCGCCCCCGAGCAGGACCTCGTGAAGCGCGGCTTCGCCCGCGAGGACCTGTTCGCCTGCGTCCACGAGCAGGTCATGACGGAGACGGCCCGCATGGCCGACATCGTCCTGCCCGCGACGACCTTCGTCGAGCACGACGACATCTACACGGGCGGCGGCCACCAGCACCTGCAACTCGGCCTCAAGCTCATCGAGCCGCCGGGCGAGTGCCGCTCGAACCACGACGTTCTCGCCGGCATCGCGAGCCGTGTCGGAGCCGAGCACCCGGCCTTCGGCATGACGCCGCGCGAACTCGTCGACCAGCTCCTCTCGGCGAGCGGCCGCGGCTCGCTCGCCGCGCTCGAGCCGGAGACCTGGACGGACGTGCAGCCCCCGTTCGAGGAGGCGCATTACCTGACGGGCTTCGCCTGGCCGGACGGGCGTTTCCGCTTCCGGCCGGACTGGACCAGCGTACCGAACGCGAATGACGGGCTCATGGGGCCGCACGCGGATCTGCCGGCGCTGCCGGACCATTGGGGCACGATCGAGGAGGCGACGGAGCGGCACCCGTTCCGGCTCGCCACGAGCCCGGCCCGCAACTTCCTGAACTCGTCCTTCAACGAGACGCCGACCTCGCGCGAGAAGGAGGGCCGGCCGGAGGTCTTCGTCCACCCGCTCGACGCCGCGCCGCTCTCCATCGAGACCGGCGACTGGGTGCGCCTCGCCAACGACCGCGGCTCCGTGCTCCTGCGGGCCCGGCTCTACGAGGGCGTGCGGCGGGGCGTCCTGATCGCGGAATCCATCTGGCCGAACGCCTTCTTCCCCGACGGGCGCGGCATCAACACCCTGACGTCGGCCGACCCGATCGCGCCCTATGGCGGCGCCGCGTTCCACGACAATCGGGTCGCCTTGCAGCGGGTCGCGCCGATCGGGTTCGAGGGGCCGGCGGCGCGGGTGCCGGAGCCAGAACCGGCCTGATCGTCTCCTGCGCGCGCGCTTCGAGGGAGGCCGCGCGGGCCTTCCTCGTCGTCCCGAGGACCTCTCGCGAGAGGTCGTCGCGACGGCGCGCGCCACAGGGCGGCGCGTCACCGTCGCGACGTGCTCGGTTCAGGCCGCGCGGTACTTCTCCAGCCAGTGGGCGTAAGGCGCCGGCAGCGTCCAGGACGGCTTCTCGACCCCGAGCGCCTTCGCGGCCTCGTAGGGCCAATGCGGGTCGGCGAGCAGCGCCCGACCCAGCATCACGAGGTCGACCGAGCCGGACGCGACGAGGTCGTTCGCCATCTCGGGCTTGACGATGTTCCAGGACGTCGCGGTCGGCAGGCCCGTCTCGTCGCGCACGCGCTTCGCGATCGGCCCGAGCATGCCCGGCCCCCACGGGATCTGCGCCTTCGGCGTCGAGAAGCCCATGCTGACATCGACGAAGTCGAGGCCGGCCGCCTTGGCCCGCCGGATGAGGCCGATCGACTCCGCGAGCGTCTCCTCGTCCCGGCCGTCGTACTCGATCACGCCGAACCGCATCGTCAGCGGCCGATCCTCCGGCCACACGGCCCGGACGGCCGCGAGCGTCTCGAGGAGGAAGCGGCCCCGATTCTCGGCGCTGCCGCCGTACTCGTCGGTGCGC
>JAEUAC010000204.1 GCA_019695455.1 Methylorubrum extorquens
TCCGTTCGAGGAAGGCCAGTTCGGCCGGCAGGTCGCGTTCCACGGCGCGGTTCAGGCACCGATAAAGATATTCGGCATGGACCGTCGCATCGAAGTACCGGTAAAAGTTGGCCGTATCCTCCTCCACGTGGACGTTGCCGCGCTTGGTAGGCCGCCAGCGGATAACATCGAGCAGGGGACGCGACACACGCTCCAGGACATCCTTGTAGCGGGCGATGTCGTCGAGGATCACGCTCGAGATCGGAAAGACGATCTCGCGGGGCGTGAAGTGCCGCTCGGCCAGGACGTGGTGCATCAGGAAGCGATGGATGCGCCCGTTCCCGTCCTCGAAGGGGTGGATGTAGGCGAATCCGAAGGCGACGGCTGAAGCCGCCAGAACGGGGTCGTATCCACCTCGCTCGGATGTATCGTCATAGTCGACCAGTCCTTGCAGGAGATCGTCCAGATCCTCGGCCCGCGCGCTGACATGCTCCGGTTCGGGATTGCCGAAGGGATCGTGGCGCCCGACGAAACCGCCGTCCTCTCGTAATCCGATCGCGACGAACCTGTCGTCCCCGATCAGGTCCCGCTGGATGTCGACCAATCGCTGGACCGACAGCGGCGTCCGGCCCGCTTCTGCGATGACATGCCCCCAGCGGGCGATGCGGTCCCTCGGCGGCGTCTCACCCTCAATGGCGAAGGACGCTTTGGAATCGCTGAGAAGCATGAAGGCCGCCGCCCTGGCGATGAGGTCCTTCGGCGACCGGTCGACGACCGCTCTCGCTTGGGCAGAGAGATTCCGGGCCATGAAGACGTCGAGGTCGTGCGTCCGGAAGACCAGCGGACAGAAGGCCGCCGATCCAGGCAGATTGTTCCTCACGCGGAAGCGGCGCACATTGACCGTCTCGCGCGTCCCGTATTGGAGCGTTTCGTCGAGAGCGTCGACGTAGGCTCCTGCCGTGCTGTCCGGCAGGTCCAGCGTGTGCTCACCTCCGAACCACTCGTAGAAGAAGCAGAGGCGACGCACGTACGCACTGGTCGGCCGCTCGCGGAGCGCCTGCTCGAGCTCGCTCGGGCCCAAGGCTGCGAACACCTTGCTCAGGGTGAGAAGCTGAACGCCTTCATACTTCAGCGCGAAGACCAGATGGTCGATGGCGCGCGGTCGCGGCATCTGGGCGGCCGGCAGGATGAGCCAGCCGTCCTCCTTGCGTCGGGCGTTCCGGTCCGCGACCGCCGCCATCTGATGATGGAGCGGAACATTCAGATCATATCGGTCGATCAGCGCGCCATATCCGGCCAATCGCGCCGGAATGGGAAGGCGGCGCCCCCGGAACGAGGACACCGGAGCCGGATCGTCCCGAAGAGTCATCTGCCGGCCATGTCGACGAAAATCGTCACGGGGGACGCAATTTCATCACTACAGGCCGGATGTCAAAATAAATCGTTACAGTGCCTGACGGGATGAGATTGACTGCGTCGTGACGAGAATCGTCGACGTGCAACGGATCCCGACGATCGCGGCCGCGCTCCTCACGCCACGGGGTGGTACTGGTAGAGCCAGCTCTCCGACAGGATCGCGTTGCCCGAGCGGAGGAAGCAGCGGAGCTCGACGGGCTCCGTGCCTTCGGTCGCGAGATCGAACTGGGCGCGCCAGTGGCCGGGCACGTCGTCCGGCACGGCTTCCGTCCGCACGTAGGAGAAGCTGCCGCGCGAGGCGGAGAGGACGGGCTCCGGCAGCACGCCGGGCGGCAGGTCCTTCAGGGGGCCGCCCAGGAACTCGATCAGGAACTTGCGGACGCCGCGCGGGCGATCGGTGCCCGGCTGGCCGCCGTTGCCGAGCCGGGTGGCGACCACGCGGGCGAGCGAGGTCGGGAAGGGCTCGTCCGCCGTCCAGTGCAGCCGGTAGGCGAGGTCGTAGCTCCGGCCCTCGGTCGCGGGCGCGTCGGGCACCCACATGGCGTTGATGTTGTCGTGGATCTCGTCGTCGGTCGGGTTCTCGACGAGCTGGACGGAGCCGTCGCCCCAATCCCCCTTCGGCTCGACCCAGAGGTCCGGCCGCCGGTCGTAGAAGACGCCGTCCTGGTAATGGTCGAAGACGCGGTCGCGCTGCAGCAGCCCGAAGCCGCGAGGTCCCCTGTCGGCGAAGGCCGAGACCATGGTCGAGCGCGGGTTGTTCAGCGGCCGCCAGATGCGCTCGCCCGCGCCGGTCCAGATGGCGAGCCCGTCCGAATCGTGCACCTCCGGCCGCCAATCCGCCATGGTGGGCTTGGCCGTCTCGGAGAACCAGAACATCGACGTCATGGGCGCGAGGCCGAGCCGCCGCACCGACCGGCGCAGCGTGAGCGCGCAATCGATGTCCATGACGACCGCCTTGTCGCGCCGCATCACGAACCGGTAGGCGCCCGCCACGCTCGGCCCGTCGAGCAGCGTGTAGACGGTGACCTGGTCGGACCCGTCGGCCGGCGTCTCGAACCAGACATGCGTGAAGTCCGGGAACTCCTCCGGCACGCCGTAGGTCGTCGTGTCGATCGCGATGCCGCGGGCCGAGAGCCCGTACTGGCCGAGCTCGCCGATGGCGCGGAAGTAGGACGCGCCCAGGAAGGCGACCCAGTCGTTCTTGCGCCAGTCGAGCTTGCCGTCCCGCGCCTCCTGGAAGCGGAAGCCCGCGAAACCCGTTCCGGCCGTGAGCTCGTGGGCGGGCGAATCCTTCGGCATGTCGAAATAGGCCGGATCGTAGAGGATCTCCTTGGCCTGCCCGCCCGCGACCACGTTCATGCGCACGGGCTTCTGGAAGTAGCGGCCGAGATGGAAGAACGTGACCGGGAACCGGCCCGGCCCGTCCGCGAACAGCGCGAGGTCCGTCTTGTAGCGGATGCGGCCGTGCGCGTCGTAGTCGATCCGCCAGAGCACCTCCGGCTTCGAGGGCTGGGGCGCCGTGTAGGGCTGAGCCGCGAGCGCCTTCGCGCGCGCCTTCAGGCTCTCCCACGAGAAGGCGGCCTCCGGGCCGTAGCGGAGCCCGGCCTGGGCCAGCGCACCCCCGGCGAAACCGGAGGCGGCGAGGCCGGCCGTGCCCGCGGCGGCGGCCTGGAGGAGGGAGCGGCGGTCGATCATGGTCCGTCCTGTGAAGGCCGAGGCGACGTAGGAGGGGGGAGCGCCGCCGTCAATGCGGCGGCGCGTGACGCAGGGCGCGGGCCCGCGAACGTCGTCCATCGTGGCTGCCCGTTCCAGCGTGGGGCGACGGCTCGGCCGGCGAGGGGGGGCTTCCGCCGCGCCAAGGGACCGCGGACCGGCGCCTGCAGGTCGGGGCGGGCCGGAGTCGCGTCCCGCCCCGCCGCGCCCGCGAGGAGGGCGGGCCCGCCGTCGGCGCGCCGCGCCTTCGTCCAAAGGCCTGTAGCCCGCGCCCGTCCGGGCGGGCTACGACGGGCGCGGGAGCCGCCCGCGCGTGAACGGGCGCCCCGGACGCGCGGCGCCGGCCGCGCCGGGAGCGTGCGCACGGTTGAGGAAGCCGCGAAGGCGCCGGACGAGCTGTCGACGGAGGCGCTGCGCAAGGCCGAATCCTACATCGAGGCCGAGGAGGG
>JAEUAC010000249.1 GCA_019695455.1 Methylorubrum extorquens
CCCGGACGTAGCCGTTCGCCCGCGAATCGAAGGACTGGCACAGGCCGTCGGGCGACAGCATCGAGGCCTGCGAGAAGACCACGAAGCCGAACGGGCTCATGAACAGGTTGATGCCGCCGACGATCGCCGTGTCGATCGTGCCCGAGCGGAGCGCCTCCATGGCCTGGTGCAGCGCGACCAGCGAGGACGAGCAGGCCGTGTCGACCGTGAAGGACGGGCCCTGGAAGTCGAAGGCGTGCGAGATGCGGTTCGAGATGATGGAGATCGCGCCGCCGGTCGCCGTGTAGGCGTCGCCGCCCGCCATGTCGGAGTTCCGGACCACCGTGTATTCGGGCGAGGAGGCGCCGACGAAGACGCCGACGTCGCGGCCGGCGAGCGTCGACCGGCGCAGGCCCGCATCCTCCATGGCCTCCCAGGTGACCTCGAGGAGGAGCCGCTGCTGCGGGTCCATCTGCTCGGCCTCGCGCGGCGAGATCCCGAACACGGCCGGATCGAACGCCCAGATGTCGTCGAGCACGCCCGCCGCCCACGTGTAGCTCTTGCCGGGCTCCTTGGGCCGGGGATGGCCGTGCTTCTGCTTCGCCCAGCGGTCGTCGGGAACCTCCGTGACGGAGCAGCGCTTCGCCAGGAGATTGTCCCACAGCGCGTCCACCGAGGCCGCGCCCGGAAGGCGGCAGGCTCGGCCGACGACGACCACCTCGTTCTGTTCGGGCTTCCGCACGCGACGTGCTCCGATCTTCGAATAATTCTCGGCAGACGAAAGGCGCCTCATACGCTGCCGCGGCGCACCGCAGCAACGTCGGGACGGATGATGCCGGGAACCGTCACCAGACTTTGTTGCAGACGTGCATCGGGGCCGCCCCGTCGATGGACCGCCCTCTCCAGGCGCGACGGCGGCCGTTGGGGGACGAGGTCGGCGGAACTCGGCCCATTCTGCGGCGGGAACAAGACACGTCGTCGCAGGTTCTTGAGAACATGGCCGTTTCGGACGGCATCGAGGGAAAATGCGATGATCGGTTGGGCTCTGACGTTCCTGTTGGTCGCGCTGGTCGCGGCCGTGTTCGGCTTCGGCGGCATCGCGGGCACCGCGGTGGAGATCGCGAAGCTCATCTTCTTCGTGGCGATCGTCCTGTTCGCCATCTCGGCCGTCGTCGGGCTGCTGCGCGGCCGCAGCCCGACCATCTGACAGGTCTCACGAACGCGAAGGGCCGCCGAGAGGCGGCCCTTTTGCATGGCGGGCGGGTCGAGCGTCCCGCGTCAGGATCGGTCGCCGCTCGGCCGCGACAATTGCTCGATGAGCGCGGCCAGCTTGTCCGGCACCGGCTGCTCGACCAGGCCGCCGTACAGCGCGCGCAGCTTGTCCCCGATCTGCGCCTGGATCACCCGGTCCAGGCCGGGGCCGTCCGTCTCGTCCGTCCGCTCCGCCCTGTCACCCGTCACGGTCTCACCCTTCACGGCCGGGGCATTGCCATCGCCCCGCTTCGCCGAACCCGCCATCGAATACCCTTTCGCGGCCCACGAAATCGAAGCACAACCCGGTCGGGACCAGCCGGTTCCATCCGGCGGGAACCATCCGTTTGGTTGCGGGTTTGCGGCCGATTGTCTACCACACCTCCTTCAACCGAATAGCTTTCCCAAGGGTTTCGGATGTCCGCAGCGCAGCTCGTGGTCCAGTTCCTGCCGTATCTGCGGCGCTACGCCCGCGCCCTCACCGGCAGCCAGGCCGCGGGGGACGCGTACGTGGCGGCGACGCTCGAGACGCTGGTGAACGACCCCTCGACGATCGGCGGCGGCGGCAACGTGAAGGTGTCGCTCTTCCGGGTGTTCACGCGCATCTGGAACTCGCTCTCCGTCAACGGCGAGCACGAGACCGTGACGCGCGACCTCCCGGCCGAGATCCGCCTCGGCCAGATCACGGCGCGACCGCGCCAGGCGTTCCTCCTGTCCAGCCTCGAGGGCTTCACGGAGGAGGAGGCGGCGATCATCCTCGACTGCTCGGTCGAGAGCCTGCGCGACCTCGTCGACGAAGCTGGCCGCGAGTTGGCCGCCGACATCGCGACCGACATCATGATCATCGAGGACGAGCCCCTGATCGCGATGGACCTCGAGACCCTGGTCGAGGGACTGGGCCACCGCGTCACGGGCGTCGCCCGCACCCGCGGCGAGGCGCTGACGCTCGCCGAGAAGCAGCGCCCGGGGCTCATCCTGGCCGACATCCAGCTCGCCGACGGCTCCTCCGGCCTCGACGCCGTGAACGACCTCCTCGAGACCTTCCAGGTCCCGGTGATCTTCATCACGGCCTATACGGAGCGCTTCCTCACGGGCGAGCGGCCCGAGCCGGCCTTCCTGATCGCGAAGCCCTTCCAGCCGGCCCACGTCTCGGCCGTCATCAGCCAGGCCCTCTTCTTCCAGCAGACGGCCCGCCGCTCCGCCGCCTGATTGTCGTCGGATTGAGCGTGGCAGGTCGGGCCATCCGGCACCCTCCCACGTCTCCGCTCCCGCCGGCGAAGGCCGGCACCCAGGCGCGGCCTGGGTCCCGACTTGCGTCGGGACGAGCGGCGGAGGGAGTGCGGCCGGGCACTCTCCACCCAGAGGCAGATCCAAATCCCGATCGGCACCGCGGACAAAAAAATGGCGCGATCACAGGGTGATCGCGCCTTGATAGGTGCCGGCCGATGGGGGCAAAAGCGGGGCCGGTTGCCTGACTAACGGCGGTGCCGCGGAAAGGTTTCGCGGCCGCGACGAAAACCTCAGGCCGGTCGGCCCGGGCCCGACGACTGCCCGCCCTTGCGGCCGGCGATCGAGGCGAGGCTGCGGTCCTGCGAAAAGGAGCGCTTCTCCTTCGGCACGCTGCGGCCGCCCTTGCTGGCGATCTCCCGCTGCTTCTCTTCGTCCATCGAGGCGAAACCCCGCCCGGACGTGACATGCGCCTTGGACATTCGACACTCTCCTGAAGACGATTCCAGCGTCAACCGGACCTCGATACGGAAGTTCCGCAGTAGGGAGTGCGTCGTCGGCGAGATCTAGGGAGGGAATACGCTGCCCGAAAGCGCGAATAGCGCGCGAATACGTCCGCGGTGCGAAACCGCGTTCATGCCGTGACGGCGTCGTACCCGTAGATCCAGCCATAACGCGCGAGCATGCCCGCAGGTCCCAGCCGCCTCATCACGAGGTCGCGCACGACGGCCACGGGTCCCGACGCGTGGTAGGCGAGGGCGTTCCGCCGCGCGAGCCGCTGGATGGATGCGACCCGCGGCGTCCTGACGCGGTCGTAGGCGGCGAGGGCGCCGACGACGTCGGCCGTGCCCCCGGCATCGAGCCGCGTCGCGAGGAGCGCGGCGTCCTCGATCGCCATGGCGGCGCCCTGGGCCGCGAAGGGCAGGGCAGGGTGGCCGGCATCGCCGAGGAGCGCGATCCGGCCCGAGGCCAGCCGCCGCACCGGGAGGTCGTGCAGCGCCCAGCACGACCACGCCGTCGCCCGTCCGAGGATGGCCCGGAGGTCCGGCGCGGCATCCGCAAACGGCCGGGCCACGGCGTCGGGCTCGACGGGTCGGCTCCATCCCTCGCCCGCGACCCGACCGCGCAGGACGGCCACGATGTTCAGGGCGCGGCCGGCCGAGACCGGATAGGCGACGACGTGCCGACCCGGTCCGAGCCAGAGCGACCCGCCCGCGCGTTCCGCGGGCAGCGCCGCGACGGTCGCCCGATAGGCGACGAAGCCGGAGGCGACGGGGCTCCGCGGATCGCCCGCGAGCGCGCGCACGCGGGACCCGATCCCGTCGGCCCCGACGAGCAGGTCGGCGGCGAGCGTCTCGGTCTCGCCCCCGCTCGTGCGGAGCGCCACGTCGATCCCGTCCGGGCGTCGCGCGACGCCCTCCACCGACCGGCCGGTCCGAAGCCGGATGCCCGGTCGGTCGCGGACGGCGTCGAGGAGCAGGGTGTGCAGGTCGGCGCGCGCCACGAGCCAGTAGGGCGCGCCGAACCGCTCGGCGGCCTCGCGGCCGAGCGTGACGCCGCCGAGCGAGCGGCCGGAGCGCAGGTCGCGCACCGCCATGGATCCGGGTTCGAACGCCACCCGGCCCAGCGCGGAGCCGAGCCCCAGCCGCAGCAGCACGCGGCTCGCGTTCGGGGAGATCTGGATGCCGGCCCCCTCGGGCGCGAAATCCGTCCGCCGCTCGACGATCGTGACGGAGCGGTCCGGCCGGGCCAGCGCCAGGGCGGCCGTGAGGCCGCCGATGCCGGCCCCCGCGACGACGGCGTGGAACGGGGTCACGCGGCGGCCCGGCCGCCCGGATCCCGCGTCAGGCGGCGGCGCGCCCGGTCCAGACGCAGGCCTGCGGATCCGCCTCCGCCTCGTCGAGGCTCGACTTGAACTGGTAGAGCGTGCCGCAATAGGAGCAGATCGCCTCGTCGTCCGTCCCCATGTCGATGAAGACGTGCGGATGGTCGAAGGGCGGCGTCGCGCCGATGCACATGAAGCGGCGGGCGCCCACGTGGATCGTGGATACGCCCGGATCGTTATGGAAGTGGGGAACCCCCGAATGCGCCATCCTGCCCGCTCCGGTCGCACGCCCTCGGGCGCCGGGCCGCTCTCTCGCATGGCGGCCCCGGCCGGGCAACCGGAGGGAGCGTCCCGTGGCTGACATCCGCCTGATCCGGGTCGGCGCTCTCGACCTCGCCTGCGTGGATCTGCCGCCGGCCGACGGGCGCGCGGACGCGCCGGTCGTGCTGCTGGTCCACGGCTTCGCGTCGAACCACGTCGTCAACTGGATGAACACGTCCTGGGCGACGACGCTCGGCCGAGCCGGCTTCCGCGTGGTGGCCTTCGACAACCGCGGCCACGGCCGCAGCACGAAGCTCTACGATCCGGCGGATTACGACACCGCCCTCATGGCGGAGGACGCCGTGGGCCTCCTCGATGCGCTGGGCATCGGGCGGGCGCACGTCATGGGCTATTCCATGGGCGCCCGCATCTCGGCCACGCTGGCGCTCCGGCACCCGGAGCGGGTGCGGTGCCTTCTCCTGGGCGGGCTCGGCCTGCATCTCGTCGAGGGCGTCGGCCTGCCGGTCGGCATCGCGGACGCGCTCGAGGCGCCGTCCCTCGCCGACGTGACGGACCCGATGGGTCGCACCTTCCGGGCCTTCGCCGACCAGACGAGAAGCGACCTGAAGGCGCTCGCCGCCTGCATCCGCGGCTCGCGCCAGACGCTGACCCGCGACGAGGTCGGCCGCATCGCGGCGCCGACGCTCGTCTCGATCGGCACGACAGACGCCGTGTCGGGTCCCGCCGCGCCGCTCGCCGCCATGATGCCCGACGCCCGGACCCTCGACATTCCGGGGCGGGACCACAATCTCGCGGTGGGCGATCGCGTCCACAAGGAGGGCGTCCTCGCCTTCCTGGCCGAGCGCGGGGCGGCGTGAGCCGTCCTGCAACCGTCACGCGTTTCGTGATAAGGCCGCTCCGAGGAGGCCGACATGGCTCAATCCATCGTGCGTGACGCGCCCCTGGCGGGCATCGTCGATCCCGTCTGGACGCGCATCCGGCAGGAGGCGGAGGCCGTGGTCCGGGCCGAGCCCGCGCTGTCGACCTTTCTCGTCTCGACCATCCTGAACCACGATTCGCTCGACGGCGCCGTGATCCACCGCGTCGCGTGCCGGCTGGCGCATGCCTCGCTGCCGTTCGAGCTCATCGTGCAGACCTACGAGGAGGCGCTGGCGGCCGAGCCGTTCGGCGAGGCCTTCCGGGCCGACATCCTGGCGGTGGCGGACCGCGATCCCGCCTGCACGCGGCTCATGGAGCCGGTGCTCTACTTCAAGGGCTTCCACGCCATCCAGACGCACCGGCTCGCGCATTGGCTCTGGGGCCGCGGCCGCAAGGACCTCGCGCTCTACCTCCAGAGCCGCTCGTCCGAGTGCTTCCAGGTCGACATCAACCCGGCCGCCCGGATCGGACGCGGCATCTTCCTCGACCATGCGACCGGCGTCGTCGTGGGCCAGACGGCCGTGATCGAGGACGACGTGTCGATCCTGCAGGGCGTCACGCTCGGCGGCACGGGCAAGGAGCGGGGCGACCGGCATCCGAAGATCCGCCGCGGCGTGCTGCTCGGCGCGGGCGCGAAGGTGCTCGGCAACATCGAGGTCGGGCAATGCGCCCGCGTGGCGTCCGGCTCCGTGGTGCTGAAGCCCGTGCCGCGCAACACGACGGTCGCGGGCGTGCCGGCCCGGGTGGTCGGGGAGGCGGGCTGCGCCGAGCCCGCGCGCTCCATGGACCAGATCCTGCGCGAGAAGGACGTCGCCTGACGGCGGCGTCACGCAACGCGCCCGCCTTGCGGGCCGGCCCCGCGCGTGGCAAGCGCGGGCCGACGACGAACGGGGTATCGCGTGGACAAGACCGAAATCGCGAAGATCCAGGCCTACATGCGCCGGACCTTCGGCAACGAGACGATGCGGGTGGTGCCCCGCCCGAAGAAGGCCGATTCCGCCGAGGTCTTCGTGGGCGAGGAGTTCATCGGCGTGCTCTTCGTGGACGACGAGGACGGCGACCGCTCCTTCAACTTCCAGATGGCGATCCTGGCCGAAGACCTGGCCTGACCACGGTTTTCCGGACGCGCGACCCGCTCCTGCCGACGCGGGTCGCGCTCCGGGCGCCGTCCCGCTCGCCGCCAGGAGCCGGCGGGGCCCGGAGGCCGCGCCGCGTTAACCGCGCCGCGAGACTTCACTTAACGAAGCGTTAAAGGCGCGCCATGAACCGGGCCCGGAGGGGATCGGCTCATGAATCCTGGTTGGCTCGATGCGATCGCGGCTCTGGCCGCCGGCTTCGCCTTCGCGGGTCTCGTCACGTCCGGCTTCGAGGGCCTGACCGGGAGGCGCTGCGGCCTCGCCGCGCTCCGCACGGGCGACGGGCGGGCGCTGGCCCACGTGCCGCTGCTCGTCCTCGCCGCACCGCTCCTCATCGTCCGCACGGCGTTCGTGGCCGAGCCGGGGTACCGGCCGAACCTCGTCGGGATCGCGGTGCTCACCGCCATCGCGGGCGGCTGGAGCCTCGCCTCCGGGCGCCTCGTCCTCGACATCGCGGGGCTCGCCGGCGCAGCTTGACGCGGCCGCACCCGGTCGGCACGTCCCTCCCGGACGCAACGGGAGGTCACGCATGCCGCTCTACGAGATCGACGGGGTCGGCCCCGAACTGCCGCCCGACGGCGACTTCTGGATCGCGCCGGACGCCCACGTCATCGGTCGCGTCCGCATCGGGCGGGGCGTCGGCATCTGGTTCGGCGCGGTGCTGCGCGGCGACAACGAGTGGATCGACATCGGCGACGGCACGAACGTGCAGGAGGGCAGCGTGATCCATACGGATCCCGCCTTCCCGGTCGCCATCGGCCCGGGCTGCACGATCGGCCATTCCGCCATCATCCATGGCTGCATCGTCGGGGCGAACTCGCTCGTCGGCATGGGCGCCACCGTGCTGAACGGCGCGCGCATCGGCGACGATTGCCTGGTCGGCGCGAACGCGCTCGTCACCGAGGGCAAGACCTTCGCGGACGGCTCGCTCATCGTCGGCGCGCCGGCCAAGGCCGTCCGCCAGCTCGACGCGGCCGCGATCGCAGGCCTCCGCGGCTCGGCCGAGCGCTACACGGCCAACGCCCGCCGGTTCAGGAGCGGGCTCAAGCGCATCGACTGAGGGCGGGAGG
>JAEUAC010000295.1 GCA_019695455.1 Methylorubrum extorquens
GGAGAGCGGGACGGGCGGCGGACTTCAGGCGTGCGGACATGGCGCTCGGCGGCTCCTCGCGGGCGGCGAAACCCTACCACATTCGAACCGGTCCAAAATAGTCCGCCGGCCGGGGACGTGGACCGGGTTCTCCCGCGAGGCGAGAAGGCGCGCGCGACCGTGATGCGCGATCCGGGAACGGATGATCTCCGCGCTGGGCGGACCTTCTCCCCTCGCGGGAGAAGGTGGCATGGCGAAGCCATGACGGATGAGGGGGCGTTCGGGCACTGCCACGCTTGACCCTGGCGCCCGCGCCGGGCCAAACCCGCGGCCCCGGGCGCTGCGGCGATCCAGCGAGGTCGCATGGCCGTCTACACCGAAGTCGCCGACGAGGAGCTGCGCGCCTTCCTGGCGCGGTTCGACCTCGGCGCGGTCCTGTCGCTGAAGGGCATCGCCGAGGGCGTCGAGAACTCGAACTACGTCCTGCGCACCGAGGGCGGCACCTTCATCCTGACGCTCTACGAGAAGCGCGTGCGGGAAGGGGACCTGCCCTTCTTCCTCGGCCTGATGGAGCACCTGGCGAGCCGCGGCCTGCGCTGCCCGCTGCCCGTCCGCGACCGCTCGGGCGAGGCGCTGGGCCGGCTCGCGGGGCGGCCGGCCGCGATCTGCACCTTTCTCGAAGGGCTCGCCGTGCGCCGGCCGAACGCCGCGAAGTGCCGCTCGCTCGGGGCGGCGCTCGCGCGGCTGCACGGGGCGGGCGAGGGCTTCGCGCTCCGGCGCGAGAACGCGCTCTCCCTCTCGGGGTGGCCGCCGCTCGCGGAGGCGGCGGGCGAGGGCGCCGACCGGGTCGCGCCGGGGCTGCGCGGCCGCATCGCGGCGGAGCTCGACGCGCTGGCGAGCCTCTGGCCGCGCGACCTGCCGGACGGCGTGATCCATGCCGACCTGTTCACGGACAACGTGTTCTTCCTGGGCGACGAGGTCTCGGGCCTCATCGACTTCTACTTCGCCTGCAACGACGCGTTCGCCTACGACCTCGCGATCTGCCTGAACGCGTGGTGCTTCGAGCCGAACATGGAGTTCAACCTGACCAAGGGGCGGGCGCTGCTGGCGGGCTATGGCGGCGTGCGCCGGCTCGAGCCGGCCGAGGTCGCGGCCCTGCCGGTCCTGGCGCGCGGCGCGGCGCTCCGCTTCATGCTGACCCGGCTCGTGGACTGGTTGAACGTGCCGCCCGGCGCGCTGGTGCGGCCGAAGGATCCGCTGGAATACGACCGCAAGCTCGCGTTCCACCGCCGGGTCTCGGGCGCGGCCGAATACGGATGGGAGGCACGGTGAGCGGACGGGTCAGGATCTACACGGACGGCGCCTGCTCGGGGAACCCGGGCCCGGGCGGCTGGGGCGCGCTGCTGCTGTTCGGCGAGACCGAGAAGGTGATCTCCGGCGCCGAGCCCGCGACGACCAACAACCGCATGGAGCTGATGGCCGCGATCTCGGCCCTCGAGGCGCTGACCCGCCCGTGCGCCGTCGACCTCTACACGGACTCGCAATACGTCCGGAACGGCATCTCGACCTGGATCAAGGGCTGGAAGGCCAAGGGCTGGCTCACGGCGAGCCGCCAGCCCGTGAAGAACGAGGACCTGTGGCGCCGCCTCGACGAGGCCCGCACGGTCCACGACGTGAGCTGGCACTGGGTGAAGGGCCACGCCGACGACGCCCTCAACAACCGCGTCGACGGCCTCGCCCGCGCCGCCATCGCGACCCTCCGCCAGCAGGGCCGCCGCCCTTAGCGCCTGCCGGGAAGCGGGCCGGACGCGCCGGCCCGCCTCGCTCGCGTCAGACCGCCTGCTGGCTTTCGCCGAGGGTCTTCAGGAAGCTTTCGGCGTTCGAGACGTCGGCCTTGGAGGGCACGTCCTCGACGGCGATCGAGCGGACGACGCCGTCGTCGACGAGCATCGCGTAGCGCTTGGAGCGGGTGCCCAGGCCGTGGCCCGCGCCGTCGAAGGAGAGGCCCAGCGCCTTGGCGAAGTCGGCGTTGCCGTCGGCCAGCATCTCGACCTTGCCGTCCGCGTTGGCGGCCGCGCTCCAGGCCTTCAGGACGAAGACGTCGTTCACGGCCGTGACCGCGATGGCGTCGATGCCGGCCGCCTTGATGGCGTCGGCGTGCTGGACGTAGCCCGGCAGGTGGTTGCGGTCGCAGGTCGGCGTGAACGCGCCGGGCACGGCCACGAGGGCGACCTTGCGGCCCTTGAAGACGTCGTCGGTGGTCTTGGCGGCCGGCCCGTCGGGCGTCATCACGCGGAAGGTCGCCTGGGGCAGGCGGTCACCGATCTCGATCGTCATGCGAAACGTCTCCACTGAGGGGCCGAGGCTTAGCGGCCGGGGCGGGGCCCGTCGAGCGGCCGGGGTGGACAAACCGGGGCGGCGGCGTAGCATGACGCCCATGCGCCCGCCTCGTCGCCCTCTCCGGCCGGACCGCGATCCGTTCTCCGGGACCGGGCCGTCCGGCACCGGACCCGCCGCGACGGCCGGCGACGCCACCTATCTCGACGGCCAGGTCCTCATCGCCATGCCGGGGATGACGGACGAGCGCTTCCAGCGGACGATCATCTATCTCTGCGCCCACTCGGCCGAGGGCGCGATGGGCATCGTCGTGAACAAGCGCGCGCCCGACCTCACCTTCCCGGACCTGCTCGTCCAGCTCGACGTCATCGGCTCGGACGACGCCATCCGCCTGCCGCGGCGGGTGGAGGGCATGAACGTGCTCATCGGCGGGCCGGTCGAGACGAGCCGCGGCTTCGTCCTGCACACGCCGGACTTCTTCATCGACCAGTCGACCCTGCCCATCGACGACGGCATCTGCCTCACGGCGACCGTCGAGATCCTGCGGGCGATCGCCAAGGGCGGCGGGCCGGAGAGCGCCATCCTGGCGCTCGGCTACGCCGGCTGGTCCGCCGGCCAGCTCGAGAGCGAGATCCAGCAGAACGGCTGGCTCAACTGCCCGGCCGACCCGGCGCTGGTCTTCGGCGGCGCGCTCGACGCGAAGTACGACCTCGCGCTCCGCAAGATCGGCATCGAGCTCGGCATGCTGTCGAGCCAGGCCGGCCACGCCTGACGCTCCCCGAAACGCGAACGGCCCGCGCGAGGCGGGCCGTCGTCGAAGAGCGAGCGCGGGCGCTCAGTTCTGCATGAAGGCTTCGTCGGGGTCCTGCGGCTCCACGGGGCCGCGATTCGCCGCCGCGACCG
>JAEUAC010000405.1 GCA_019695455.1 Methylorubrum extorquens
CCCGGCGCTCTGGACGGCGATCGCGGCGCTCGTGGAGGTGCTCGGCGGCCATCCGGCCGTGCGGTGGACGCGGGCGCGGGCGCTGTGGCCCGCACCTGCGTCATTGAACCGTCGCCGGTTTGATGACTTAACGAGTGCTGGTGCACGCGGCGGGTCTACCGGGTGAGTCTACCGCTTCTATCGGTCCGCGACCTCACGGTCGAAATCGCCTCCGACCAGGGGCGCTTCAAGGCCGTGGACGGCCTCTCCTTCGACATTCCCCGCGGCAAGACGGTCGCGATCGTCGGCGAATCCGGGTCCGGCAAGTCCGTCACGGCCCAGGCCATCCTGCGCATCCTGCCCAACGTCGCCCACATCGCGGGCGGCTCCATCCTGTTCGCCGACCCGCGCGGCAAGGAGACGCCGCTCGACCTCGCGGCGCTCGACGGCGCGTCGGAGCGCATGCGCCAGATCCGCGGCGGCCGCATCGCCATGATCTTCCAGGAGCCGATGACGTCGCTCTCGCCGCTCCACACGGCGGGCGACCAGGTGGCGGAAGCGCTGCGCGTCCACGCGACGGTGAGCGACGCGGAAGCGCGGGACCGGGCCGAGGAGGTGTTCCGGCGCGTCGGCTTCCCCGATCCGAAGCGCGCGCTCTCGACCTACCCGTTCGAGCTGTCGGGCGGGCTGCGCCAGCGCGCCATGATCGCCATGGCGCTCATCACGCGGCCGGCCCTGCTCGTGGCGGACGAACCGACGACGGCGCTCGACGTGACCACGCAGGCGCAGATCCTGGATCTCATCCGCGAGTTGCAGGGCGAGACGGGGATGTCCGTCCTCCTCATCACGCACGACCTCGGCGTGGTGGCGAACATGGCCGACGACGTGGTCGTCATGTATCGCGGCCGCATGATGGAGGCCGGCGAGCGGGAGGACATCTTCCGGCGCCCGCAGCACGCGTACCTGAAGGCCCTCATGCGGGCGGTGCCCCGCTTCGCCATGGAACCGGGCGAGCGCCTGAAGCCGCTGCGCGAGGTCAAGGCGGAGGCGAAGAGCGCCCGGCAGCAGCCGATCGTCTGCTCGCCCGACCGGGTGGTGCTCGACGTCCGGGGCATCTCGAAGAGCTACACGCTCCGGTCCGGCTGGTTCAGCGGCCGCACGACGCTCGTGCGGGCGGTGGACGACGTGAGCCTCGCCGTGCCCTGCGGCCGGACGCTGGGCCTCGTCGGCGAATCGGGCTGCGGCAAGACCACCGTCTCGAAGATGATCTCGCGCGCCCTGAAGCCGGACACGGGCGCCGTGCTGTTCGACGACGGCTCCGGCCCGAAGAACGTGCACGACCTCTCGGGCGAGGCGCTGACGCGCTACCGCCGGGCGGTGCAGTTCGTCTTCCAGGACCCGTTCTCCTCGCTCAACCCGCGCATGACGGTCTACGAGCTCCTGACGGAGCCGCTCGTGATCCACGGGATCGGCACGGCGGACGAGCGCTTCGAGCGCTCGAAGGACCTGCTCGACATGGTCGGCCTCGATCGCCGCAGCCTGCGCCGCTACCCGCATTCCTTCTCGGGCGGCCAGAGGCAGCGGCTCGGCATCGCGCGGGCGCTGGCGCTCGAGCCGCAGGTCCTCCTCTGCGACGAGCCGGTCTCGGCGCTCGACGTGTCGGTCCAGGCGCAGGTCCTGAACCTCCTGAAGGATCTGCAGAAGGCGCTCGGCCTGTCCTACCTGTTCGTGTCGCACAACCTCGCGGTCGTGGATTACGTGGCCGACGTGATCGCCGTCATGTGCCGCGGCCACATCGTGGAGCAGGCGGCGGCGCAGGACCTGTTCCGCTCGCCGGCCCATCCCTACACGCAGGCGCTGCTGGCGGCCGTGCCCGATCCCGACCTCGACCGGCCGCTCGATTTCGGCGCGCTGCGGACGGGCCGCTTCTCCGACCCGTCCGCCTGGCCGGAGCCCTACCGTCTCGTGCCCGGCGATGCCGGGAGCATGCGGGCCATCGGCGCGGGCCATACGGTCCGGGTCATGTCGGCCGACATCCGGGAGGCCGCATGATGAGGAGGCTCGTCGCTCTCGCGCTCGCGCTGTCGGTCGCGGCCGGGCTCGGCCCCGCCGCCGCGCTCGACCTCGTCGAGACGCCCATGCTGAAGCCGAAGGTCGATGCGGGGCTCCTGCCGCCGGTCGCCGCGCGCGTCCCGACCGATCCCCTCGTGGTCGATCTCGCGGCGCGTGGCCGCAAGCTCGGGCGCCACGGCGGCGACGTCGTCTCGCTGGTCGGGCGGGCGCGGGACATCCGCTACATGTCGGCGAACACCTATGCCCGGCTCGTCGGCTACACGCAGGCGCTGGAGCTCGAGCCGGATCTCCTCGCGCGCGTCGACAACGACGGCGACCGCGTCTTCACGCTCTCGCTGCGGCCGGGCCACCGGTGGTCCGACGGGCACCCCTTCACGGCCGAGGACTTCCGCTTCTACGTGGAGGACGTCGCGACGAACAAGGACCTGAACCCGTCCGGCCTGCCCGACTTCCTGATGGTCGACGGCAAGGGCCCGCGCTTCGAGGTCATCGACCCGCAGACGGTCCGGTTCGCGTGGGACGGGGCGAACCCGCGCTTCCTGCCGGCGCTCGCGCAGCCGCGCGACCCGTTCATCTACCGGCCGGCGCATTACCTGAAACCCTTCCACGCCCGCTACGCCGACAAGGCGCGCCTCGACGAGGCGGCCCGCGCGTCGAAGCTGAAATCCTGGGCGGGCCAGTTCAACCGCATGGACGACATGTTCGAGGGGTCGAACCCGGCGCTGCCGACGCTCCAGGCCTGGAAGAACACGACGGCCATGCCGGCCAACCGCTTCGTCCTCGAGCGGAACGCCTTCTACCATCGCGTGGACCCGGAGGGCCGGCAGCTGCCCTACGTGGACCGCATCCTGCTCGACGTCGCGGCTGGCGGCCTCATGGCCGCCAAGGCGAATGCCGGCGACACGGACCTCCTCGTCCGCGGCCTGTCGATGGGCGACATCCCGATCCTGAAGGAGGGCGAGAAGGCCAAGCACTACCGCACGCTGCTCTGGCCCTATGCCCGGGGCAGCGAGATCGCCCTCTACCCGAACCTCACCGTCACCGACCCCGTCTGGCGGGCGCTGAACCGCGACTTCCGCTTCCGGAAGGCGCTCTCGCTCGGCATCGACCGGCGGACCCTGAACAACTCGCTGCTCTTCGGGCTGGGGACGGAGGGCAACAACACGATCGTCGACGGCTCGCCGCTGTTCAGGCCGGAGATGCGGACGCTCAACGCCGGCTACGATCCGGCCGAGGCGTCCCGGCTGCTCGACGAGATCGGCCTCACCCAGCGCAACGGCGCCGGCATCCGCCTCCTGCCCGACGGGCGCGAGCTCGAGATCATCGTCGAGACCGACGGCGATTCCGGCTTCATCGTCGACGGGCTGACGCTCGTGTCCGAGTTCTGGCGCGAGATCGGCGTGCGGCTGTTCGTGAAGCCGCAGGACCGGACCGTCCTGCGCAACCGGACCTATGCGGGGCTGACCATCATGGTCGCGGCGCAGGGTCTCGACCTCGCGATCCCGACCGCCGTCATGCCGCCGACCGAGCTCGCGCCGCTGCGGCAGGACAATTACGCCTGGTCGAAATGGGGCCAGTTCCAGGAGACCAAGGGCGCGGCGGGCGAGCGCTGCGACATGCCGGAGGCCGCGGCCCTGACGGGCCTCTACGAACGCTGGGCGTCCACGGCCGACCGGGCGGAGCAGGCCGCCGCCTGGCAGGCCATGCTGGAGAACCACGCCCGGAACCTCTGGTCGATCGGCACCGTCGCGGGAGCGCTCCAGCCGGTCGTGGTCCGGGACGGGCTGGCCAACGTGCCGCCGAAGGCCGTCTACTCCTGGGAGCCCACCTCCATGCTCGGGATCTACCGGATGGACGAGTTCTTCTGGGAGCGCGGCACCGGCCGGGAGGCCGCCCTGCCCTCCCCCGCCATCGCGACCGCCCGCCGATGATCGGCTTCCTGCTCCGCCGCACCGTCACCATGATGGTGACGCTCGCCATCATCTCGGCGCTCGTCTTCTTCATCATCAAGCTTCCGCCGGGCGACTTCCTGACGAACCAGATCGCGGAGCTGCGCGCCCAGGGCGAGGCGGCGTCCGCCGCCAAGGCCGAGTTCCTCATCAAGCAATACGGCCTCGACCTGCCCGTCTGGCAGCAATACCTCGTCTGGATCGGGGTCTGGCCGGGCCCGAACGGCCTCTCGGGCCTGCTCCAGGGCGATTGGGGCTGGTCGTTCGAGTTCGACAAGCCGGTGGTCGACGTCGTCGGCGACGCGCTCTGGCTGACGCTCCTCATCAACCTCGTCGTGGTGGTCTTCGTCCACGCGGTCTCGATCCCGATCGCGATCTATTCCGCGACGCGGCAATACTCGGTCGGCGACTACGTCGCGACGTTCCTCGGCTATATCGGGCTCGCCACGCCCTCCTTCCTGCTGGCCCTCGTCCTGCTCTACTACATGAACCGCTGGTTCGGCGTGTCCATCGGCGGGCTCTACGATTCCAAGTTCACCGGCCAGCCCTGGACGATGGACAAGATCGGCTCGCTCCTCTCCCACCTCGTCGTGCCGACGCTCGTGATCGGGCTCGGCGGCACGGCCGCCATGATCCGACGCATGCGGGCGAACCTCCTCGACGAACTCGGCAAGCAGTACTTCGTGACGGCCAAGGCCAAGGGCGTGCCGCCGACGCGCGCGCTCCTGAAGTACCCGTTCCGCATGTCGCTGAACCCGTTCATCGCCGACATCGGCAACCTGCTGCCGCATCTCGTCTCGGGCTCGGTCCTCGTCTCGCTGGTGCTCAGCCTGCCGACGGTGGGGCCGATCCTGCTCAGCGCCCTCAAGAGCCAGGACCAGTTCCTGGCGGGCTTCATCCTGATGTTCGTCGCGTGCCTCACGGTGGTCGGCATGCTGATCTCCGACGTCCTGCTCGCGCTGCTCGACCCGCGCATCCGGATCGGCGGTTCATGACGACCGGGATGGCGCTCGGGCCGAAGCACGTCGTCGACCAGCGCCCGTTCGATCCGGGCGCGACGGAGCCGTTCGGCGCCGAGAACGAGGATTTCTACCGGGCCTCCTCGTGGCGGCTGACCTGGTGGAAGTTCAAGCGCCACCGCGTCGCGGTCGCGGCCTCCTTCGTGCTGATCGCCTTCTACCTGCTCGTGCCGTTCGTCGAGGTGGTCGCGCCCTACAACCAGACGAAGCGCCACGGCGACTTCCTCTACGCTCCGCCCCAGGGCGTGCACCTCTTCCACGAGGGCCGCTTCGTCGGGCCGTTCGTCTACCCGTACCGCTTCACCTTCAACCTCGAGACCTTCCGCCGCGACTACGTCTCCGACACGACGCGGCCGCAGCCGCTCCGCTTCCTGTGCGAGGGCGACCCTTACGATTTCTGGGGCATGAGGACGGCGAGCCTGCACCTCGTCTGCCCGCCGGCGGACGGCACCTTCTTCCTCGCCGGCACGGACCGGCTCGGGCGCGACCTCTTCTCGCGAATCATCTCCGGCGCCCGGATCTCGCTCACGATCGGGCTCGTCGGCATCGCCGTGTCCTTCACGCTCGGGCTCTTCTTCGGCGGGCTCGCGGGCTATCTCGGCGGCTGGGTCGACAACGTGATCCAGCGGGTGATCGAGATCCTGAGGTCGCTGCCGGAACTGCCGCTCTGGCTCGCCCTGTCGGCGGCGCTGCCGGCCAACTGGAGCCCCATCCTCGTCTTCTTCGGCATCACGATCATCCTCGGGCTGCTCGACTGGCCGGGGCTCGCCCGCGCCGTGCGGTCGAAGCTGCTCGCGCTGCGGGAGGAGGATTTCGTCCGCGCGGCCGAGCTCATGGGCGCGTCCAAGACGCGAATCATCTCGCGTCACCTCATCCCGAACTTCATGAGCCACCTGATCGCGTCGGCGACGCTGTCGATCCCGTCCATGATCCTCGGCGAGACGGCCCTGTCGTTCCTGGGGCTCGGCCTGCGGCCGCCCGTGACGAGCTGGGGCGTGCTGCTGAACGAGGCGCAGAACCTCGCGGCCGTGCAGCTCCACCCGTGGCTGCTCTTCCCGATCGTCCCCGTCGTGCTGGTCGTCCTCGCCTTCTCGTTCATGGGCGACGGGCTCCGCGACGCCGCCGATCCGTACCACTGACGAACGAAGAAGGGCGCCGATCTCGCGATCGGCGCCCTTCGGGATCTCGACGACGGGGCGAGGCGACTCAGGCGCAAGGGCCGCGGGCCCGCTCCAGCCAGGCCAGGCGGCCGTCGCTGTCGCCGCCGCCCTGCGACCGGGCGGCGGCCGGAGCCGAGGCCGGACGCCGGTCGTCGCGCGGACGGTCGCCGGAGGGGCGACCCGGCGCGGCGCGGCCGCGATTCGGCTGCGGGGCCGCCGAGG
>JAEUAC010000231.1 GCA_019695455.1 Methylorubrum extorquens
CGCGATCCTGGTCGTGGTGGCGGTGGCGCGAGGCGACGTCGGGCCGTGGCGCCGCGGCGCGCGCGCCGCCTGGCTCGCGGTCCCGTTCATCCCGCTCGGGCTGCTCGCCGGCCTCGGTTACGCGGCCTGGACGCTCGACGGCGCGCTGCCGGCGGGCCTGTTCGTGGTGGCGGCGTCCGCCATGGTGGCGATCGCCGGCACGGCGGCGTTCTGGCGGGGCGAGGTCGTGCAGGCTCTCCTCGTCTCAGTCGCGGCCGCGCTCGTGCTGGCGGCCGGCGTGTTCGGGCTCGTCCAGCCGCGGCTCGCCTCGCTCAAGATGTCGCCGCGCCTCGCGGCCGCCGTCGACCGGGCGGGATGTCCGGATCCGGCCATCGTGACGCTCGGCTACCGCGAGCCGTCCCTCGTCTTCCTGGTCGGCACCGAGCTCGACATGGTGACGGAGCCCGTGGACGCGGCCGCCTTCCTGATGCGGGGCGGGTGCCGGGTGGCGCTCGTCGCGGAGAGGTTCGAGGCGGGATTCCGGGCCGCGCTCGGCGGCACCGGCCTCGCGGCCGAGCCCGCGGCGCGGGTGGCCGGCTTCAACGTCAACGGCGGCCGCCGGCAATCGGTCGGCGTCTGGGTGGCGCGGCCTTGAGCGAGGACGTCCGCCCCCGCCTCTCCGTCGTCATCCCGGCCAAGAACGAGGCCGGATCCGTGGCGGACCAGATGGCGGAGCTCGACCGCGTGCTGGCGCCGCTCGCGCCGTTCGAGGTCGTCTACGTGGTGGACGGCTCGACCGACGACAGCCTGCGCGAACTCGCGCGCGCCGATCGCGACTGGCTGCGCGTGATCGTGCACGAGGAGAGCTGCGGCAAGAGCGCGGCGCTGCTCACGGGCATCCGGGCCGCCCGCGCGCCGATCGTCGCCACGCTCGACGGCGACGGCCAGAACGACCCGGCCTACGTGCCGGCGCTCGTGGCGGCGCTCGAGAGCGGCGGGCCCGAGGTCGGCCTCGCGGTCGGGCAGCGGACGCGCCGCGGCGACGGCCCGTTCAAGGCCGCGCAATCGAAGGTCGCGAACCGCGTCCGGCGCGCGATCCTCGGCGACGACACGCGCGACACGGCCTGCGGCCACAAGGTGATCCGCCGCGACGTCTTCCTCAGGCTGCCCTTCTTCGCCGCCCTGCACCGCTTCCTGCCGGCCCTCGTCAAGCGGGAGGGCTACGGCGTGGTGCATGTCGACGTGATCGACCGGCCGCGCACGGCCGGCGCCTCGCATTACGGCTTCCTGGACCGGCTGTCCGGCGGCATCCTCGACCTCGCGGGCGTGTGGTGGCTCCTGCGCCGCCGCCGGCGGCTTCCCGCCATCCGGTACGACGGCTGATGCTGATCCAGCTCTCCCACGACATCGGCGATTACCTCTACGACGTCTTCGTCGCCAAGTTCGACCTGTGGCTGCTCTTCGGGGTCGTCGCCCAGATCGTGTTCGCGCTGCGCTTCGTGGTGCAGTGGATCGCGAGCGAGCGCGCCGGCCGCAGCGTGATGCCGACGGCCTTCTGGTTCCTGTCCATCGTGGGCGGCTCGATGATCCTCGCCTACGGCATCCAGCGCCGCGAGCCGATCATCATCATCGGGCAGGTCCTCGCCGTGTTCATCTACGTGCGGAACCTCATGCTCATCTGGAAGGAGCGGCAGCGCCGCCGCGCCGCCCGCTAGCCGTCGAGGAAGAAGCGCACCATCGCGCGGCTGGCATCGGGACCGCGCGGGTCCGTGTAGCTCCCGTCCGGGCTGCCGCCGGACCAGGCGTGGCCCGCCCCGTGGACCGTCCAATGCTCGCTCGCGATCCGGCCCGTCTCGTCCCGGCGCGTGACCCGGGTCCAGGCCGCCCCGCCCTCGGCCGCGCCGCGCGCGGTCTCGGCCGTGCCGGCTCCGGCCTCGAACTGCGCCGCGACCTGCTCGCCGTTCACGGGCGCGACCGTGCCGTCCCGGTCGCCGTGGAACACGACGACCCGCACGGGCCGCCCGCCGGACAGGCCGGCCGCCTCGGGCGTCGCGGCGGCGCCGCCCTTCATGGCCTCGGAGGCGCCGCCCATGCTGCGGGCCCCCCCGCAGGCGAGGCCGGAATGGACGCCGATCGCGGCGAAGAGGTCGGGA
>JAEUAC010000289.1 GCA_019695455.1 Methylorubrum extorquens
GTGCGCCTGCCCGGCGACGAGACCGGCGGCCGCGTGGTGGCCGCCTGGAGATTCGTCCGCCTCGTCCCGCCCGGCCGGCGCTGATGCTCGCCCGGGCGTCGAGCCGCTCGTGCCCGCGCGGGCGGCGGCGGAGCGTCGGGACCCACCCTACGCGCCGACCGCCGTGGCCCCGGCAGGCCGCGCGTGCTAAGCGCCCGGCGCCCGTCCCGAACCCCGCCGAGCCCATGCCGTCCGATCTCCGGCGCGTCTCCCGCGCCCTCCTGTCCGTGTCCGACAAGGCCGGCCTCGTGCCCTTCGCGGCCGCGCTGGCCGCCCGCGGCGTGGCGCTCGTCTCCACGGGCGGCACCAGCGCCGCCCTGAAGGCGGCCGGCCTCGCCGTCGAGGACGTGGCGGACGTGACGGGCTTCCCGGAGATGATGGACGGCCGCGTGAAGACGCTGCACCCCGCCATCCACGGCGGGCTCCTGGCGGTCCGGTCGGATCCGGGCCACGCCGCCGCCCTCGCGCAGCACGGCATCCCGCCGATCGACCTCCTGGTCGTGAACCTCTACCCGTTCGAGGCGACGGTCGCGGCCGGCCGCTCCTACGACGCGTGCGTGGAGAACATCGACATCGGCGGCCCGGCCATGATCCGGGCGGCCGCCAAGAACCATGCCGACGTCTGCGTCGTGGTCGACGTCGCCGATTACGACGCGATCCTGGCCGAGCTCGGCGCGCAGGACGGGCAGCTCTCCGGGACCCTGCGCCGGCGCTTCGCCCAGAAGGCCTATGCGCGGACCGCCGCCTACGACGCCGCCATCTCGAACTGGTTCGCGGGCGCGATCGGCGAGACGGCGCCCGCCTACCGGGCCGTCGGCGGCACGCTCGCGGAGGCGCTGCGCTACGGCGAGAACCCGCACCAGGCCGCCGCCTTCTACCGGACGGCCGAGGCCCGGCCCGGCATCGCCACGGCCCGGCAGGAGGGCGGCAAGCAGCTCTCCTACAACAACCTGAACGACACGGACGCGGCCTACGAATGCGTGGCCGAGTTCGACCCGTCCCGCACGGCGGCCGTCGCCCTCATCAAGCACGCCAATCCCTGCGGCGTGGCCGAGGGCGCGAGCCTGGTCGAGGCCTACAGGCTGGCGCTGCGCTGCGACCCCGTCTCGGCCTTCGGCGGCATCGTGGCCCTGAACCGGCCGCTCGACGCGGAGGCGGCGCGGGCCATCGTCGAGGTCTTCACGGAGGTCATCATCGCGCCGGACGCGTCGCCGGAGGCGATCGCCATCGTGCGGGCGAAGAAGAACCTGCGCCTGCTCCTCGCGGGCGGCCTGCCCGATCCCCGGATGCCGGGCCTGACGGTCCGCACCGTCGCGGGCGGGCTCCTCGTCCAGGACCGCGACGCGGCGACGGTCGACGCGATGGACCTCGCGGTCGTGACGCGGCGCGCCCCGACGGAGGCCGAGCTCGCCGATCTCCGCTTCGCCTTCCGGGTCGCCAAGCACGTGAAGTCGAACGCGATCGTCTACGCGAAGGACGGCGCGACCGTCGGCATCGGGGCCGGCCAGATGAGCCGGGTCGATTCCTCCCTCATCGCGGCCTGGAAGGCCGGCGAGGCCGCGAAGGCCGCGGGCCTGCCCGGGACGCTCGCGAAGGGGGCGGTCGTCGCCTCCGACGCGTTCTTCCCCTTCGCGGACGGCCTGCTGGCGGCCGCCGAGGCGGGCGCGACGGCCGTGATCCAGCCCGGCGGGTCCATGCGGGACGCGGACGTCATCCGGGCGGCGGACGAGGCCGGGCTCGCCATGGTGTTCACCGGCCACCGCCACTTCCGGCACTGAGGGGAGAACCCGCCATGCTGATCACGACCACGCCGAACGTCGAGGGGCACCGGATCGTCGCCTATCACGGCATCGTCTCGGGCGAGGCGATCCTCGGCGCGAACGTGTTCCGGGACTTCTTCGCCTCCATCCGGGACTTCGTCGGCGGCCGGTCGGGCGCCTACGAGCGCGTCCTCGGCGACGCGCGCCGGGCCGCGATCGACGAGATGGCGGG
>JAEUAC010000093.1 GCA_019695455.1 Methylorubrum extorquens
TCGACCGGCTCACGGCCGGGCCGTCGCACGACAGCCCGCTGACCTTCGCCTCGCTGCTGCCGCTCATCATCGCCTGGATCTCGTTCGGCCTGTTCACGATCGGGGCCGGCGTCACCGTCGCGCTCTATGCCGACCGGCTGTCGCATCGCCGGCGCCTCGCCACCATGGCGAACTACTTCGAGCACGTGCTCGAGCTGCCGCTCGCCTTCCACACGTCGACCCATTCGGGCCGCGTCCTCAAGGTGATGCTCGAGGGCTCGAACGGCATGGCCTGGCTCTGGCTCGGCTTCTTCCGCGACCACTTCTCGGCGATCGTCTCGCTCGGCGTGCTGCTGCCGCTGACGCTGTTCCTGAACTGGCGGCTGGGCCTTCTCCTCGTCGTCCTCGTCGTGGTCTTCACGATCCTCACCGCGATCGTGCTCCGCAAGACCGAGACGCTGCAGGGCACGGTCGAGAACTACCATTCGCGCCTCGCCGAGCAGGCCTCCGACGCGCTCGGCAACGTGCCGGTCATCCAGTCCTTCACGCGCGCCAAGGCCGAGATCGGCCAGCTGCGGACGACGATCGGGCAGCTCCTCGCCGCGCAGACGCCGGTGCTCTCCTGGTGGGCCCTCGCCTCCATCGCGACGCGCGCGGCCGCGACCCTCACGGTCACGTCGATCTTCCTTCTGGGCACCTGGCTGAACCTGTCGGGCAAGGCGACGGTCGGCGACGTCGTCATGTTCATGTCGATCGCCACCATGCTGATCGGCAAGCTCGAGCAGGTCGTCGCCTTCACCAACCAGCTCTTCATGCAGGCGCCCAAGATCCGCGAGTTCTTCGAGATCGTGGACACGGCGCCGACCGTTCACGACCGGCCGACCTCGCTGAACATCGATCGCTTCGATGGCCGGGTCGAGTTCCAGAACGTGACGTTCTCCTACGACGGCAAGCGGCCGGCCATCGTGGACGTCTCGTTCGCCGTCGAGCCGGGCGAGACGGTCGCGCTCGTCGGGTCGACCGGATCCGGCAAGTCGACGACGCTCGGGCTCCTGCACCGGGCCTTCGATCCGCAATCGGGCGCGATCCTGATCGACGGCCACGACATCCGCGACATCTGCCTCGCCTCGCTCCGCCGCAACATCGGCGTCGTCTTCCAGGAGCCGATGCTCTTCGCCCGCTCCATCCGCGAGAACCTGCTCGTCGGGCGGCCGGAGGCGACGGACGACGAGATGCGGGAGGCGCTGGAGCGGGCGCAGGCGACCGAGTTCATCCTGCGCCAGTCGGACGGGCTCGATTCGGTGATCGGCGAGCGCGGCCGCTCGCTCTCCGGCGGCGAGCGGCAGCGCCTCTCGATCGCGCGCGCCCTCCTGAAGAACCCGCCCGTCCTGATCCTCGACGAGGCGACCTCCGCGCTGGACGCCGCGACCGAGCGCAAGCTGCAGACCGCGCTCGAGGAGGTCATGAAGGGCCGCACGACCTTCGTCATCGCCCATCGCCTCGCGACGATTCGCAACGCCGACCGCATCCTCGTCTTCCACCAGGGACGCGTGGTGGAATCCGGCTCCTTCGAGGCCCTCGTCGAACAGGACGGCCGCTTCGCGGAACTCGCGCGCGCGCAGTTCATGGCGCCCGAGCCGGCCCCGGCGCCCCCGCCCGCGCGGCCGGTCCTGGTCTCCTCCGGCGTCTGACGCCGCCAAGGCGGGCCGTGCCCCGCCGTGGCGGCCCGGGGAGTGGGCGAACACGGCTGGGGACGGCGCCTCCGGCCGCGTTGAGCTTCGGCCCGTCCGGCTTCTATCGTTTCCCGGCGGACGATCTGCCGCCGAACGAGTGACGCATGACCATCAACCTCCTGATCAGCGCCCTGGTGACGTTCCTCGTCGTCATCCTGATCATCTATCTCGTCGACCGCCTGCCGGTGGATGCCCGGATGAAGCAGATCATCCGCATCATCGTGATCATCATCGGCGTGCTGTCGCTGCTGCGCCTGCTGAACGTCTTCACGTTCTAGCCGGATCTTGAGCCCGCGGCCGGTCCTCTACCTCTCGGGCGAGACGATCCGGCGCCTCCCGGTCTCGCCCGGGCGGCTGCGCGCCGCGCTCGCCGAGGCGTTCAGGCTCCGGGCGGCGGACGAGCCCCGGGTCGAGCCGAAGCGCCCGATCCCGCTCGGGCCCGGCCACTTCTTCCAGACCATGGTGGCGGCCTCCGGGTCGCTCGGCTACGCGGCCGTCAAATGGGTCGGCGTCGCGGCCGCGAATGCGGGGCATGGCCTCGCGACCGTGCAGGCGACGCTGATCCTGAGCGATCTCGCGACGGGCGCGCCGGTCGCGATCCTCGACGGCGAGAGCGTGACGGTGCTCCGCACGGCCGCGCTGTCGACCCTCGCCGCCTCCTTCCTGGCCCGGCCGGACGCGCGCTCCATCGGCTTCGTCGGGTGCGGCGAGCAGGCCCGGGGCCACCTCGACGCCTTCGTCGACCTGATGCCCGGCCTCGCGACGGCCGTCTGCCTGTCGCGCGACCTTGCCACCGCCGAGCGCTTCGCGGCCGGGGCCGCCGAGCGGCGGCTCGCCGCGCGGGCGACGACCGATCCCGCGGCAATCCTCGGCTGCGACATCGTCGTGACGAGCGTGCGGGCCGGGCCCGATCTCTCACCCTTCCTCGATGCGGGGGCGCTGCGCCCGGGCGCCTTCGTGACGGCCGTCGACCTCGGGGCCTCCTGGCGCCCCGACACGCTCGCCGCCTTCGATCTCGCCGCGACCGACGACCGGCGCAGCACCGACGATCCGTCGACGCGCTCCCGCATTCCCTATCCGGGCCGGTTCGACGCGGATCTCGCCGAGCTCTGCAGCCGCGCGGTCAGCGTGCGGGCCTCGCCGGACCGGCGGTCGCTCTTCGTCTTTCCCGGCAACGCGCTCGCGGACCTCGCGGCCGCGATCGTGTTCGTGGAGGCGGCGCGCGAAACCGGCGCGGGATTTGCGCTGCCAGAATGAGGCGCGGAGTTGCGGTTGCCAAGGCGGCCGCTTCCGGGCCAATGCGCAGGCATCCGGCCCCCCGGGCCGAAGGAGATCACGTGATGAGCGAAGCCGGTATCGGACGCAGACACATGCTCACGCTCGCGGCCGCCCCCGCGCTCGCGATGCCCTTCATCTCCTCCGCGCAGGCGCAGGGCTCCGAATCGACCTTCGACCGCATCAACCGGACCAAGACGATCCGCGTGGCGGGACTGCCGGGCGAACTGCCCTTCTTCAACAAGGACCTCGTCTCGGGGAAGTGGTCCGGCGCCTGCGTCGAGATGATGAACGACGTCGCGAAGTCGCTCGGCGGCATGACCGTCGAATACGTCGATTCGACCTACGGCAACTCGGTCCTGCAGGTGCAGGCGGGCCAGATCGACCTCGCCTTCGCGCTGAACGCGACGCCCCAGCGCGCGCTGGCGATCGACTTCACGCGGGCCGTCTTCAACCACGGCTTCGGCATCTGCGCGAAGCCCGACTTCGCCGCCAAGACCTGGGCCGACGTCAACAAGCCGACCGTCAAGATCGCGGTCGATCTCGGCTCCTCGCAGGAGACCGCGGCCCGCCGCTTCGCCCCGAAGGCCGAGATCACGGCCTTCCGCACCCGCGACGAGGTGGTGCTCGCCCTCGCCTCCGGCCGGGTGCAATGCGCCGTCTTCGCGGCCCTCGTCGGCCTCACGGCCATGAAGAAGAACCCGGCGATCGGCACCTTCACGATGCTGACGACGCCGGTGGTGTCGCTGCCCTCCAACATCGGCGTGCGCAAGGAGACGGACCGGCGCTGGCGCGACTTCCTCGACGTCTGGATCGACTTCAACCGCGGCACGGGCCAGATCCGCGAATGGCTGATCGGCGGCCTGTCGCCCGTCGGCCTCGTGGCCGAGGACGTGCCGGCCGAAGTGACCTTCTGAGCCGACGCGGGAGCAGGGTGCCGTGGGCTACCAGTGGAACTTCGGCATCCTGCAGCAATATGCCTGGCTCTTCGTGTACGGGCTCGGCTTCACGCTCGTCTTCACGATCGTCACGATCGCGCTCGGCCTGCTGCTCGGGCTGTTCGCCGGCATCGCGCGCCTCTCGAAGAACCGGCTGGTGAACTGGCCGGTCGTCGGCTTCATCGAGCTGTTCCGCTGCACGCCGCTCCTCGTGCAGCTCGTCTGGTTCTACTACGCCTTCCCGGTCATCATCGGCCTGCAGATGCCGCCGAACGTGGCGGGCGGGCTCGTGCTGGCGCTCTATGCGGGGGCCTTCTACGCCGAGATCTTCCGGGGCGGCATCGTGTCGATCGACCGCGGCCAATGGGACGCCGCCCGGTCCCTCGGGCTCCGGCCCTGGCCGATCCTGCGCACGGTCATCCTTCCGCAGGCGATCCGCCTGATGATCCCGCCCTTCATCAACCAATCCGTCCTGCAGCTGAAGAACACGTCGCTGGTGTCGGTCATCGCCGTGCCGGACCTGCTCTACCAGGGCGAACTGATCACGGCCGCGACCTACCGTCCGCTCGAGGTCTACACGATCGTCGCGATCCTCTACTTCGCCGTGCTGTTCCCGGCGACGCTCGCCGCCCAGGCCATCGAACGCCGCTACGCGCGAAGGTAGGGACGGGGGGCCGGCAGAGGCTCCGGCCCGCGTCGGCGGACGCCGTGGGGCTCAGGTCCGCAGGTCGTCCTCGAGGAAGGTCCGCAGGTCGTCGGGCGAGACGTCGCGGACGACGACGCTGCGGCCGATGCCATGCGCCAGGATGAAGGTGAGGCGGCCGGCCCGTACCTTCTTGTCCTGGGCCATGGCGTCCATCAGCGTGCCGGCCGTGCCGATCCCGCCCGGCACCTGGGCGGGCCGCGTCGGAAGGCCGACCGTCGCGAGGTGCCGCTCGACGCGGAGCGCGTCCTCCGGCGGGCAGAGGCCGAGCCGGGCCGAGAACCGAAAGGCCTGGGCCATGCCGATCGCCACGCCCTCGCCGTGGACGAGACGCGCGCCGTCGTAGCCGACCGCCCGCTCCAGCGCATGGCCGAACGTGTGCCCGAGGTTCAGCAGCGCCCGGTCGCCGTCCTCGCGCTCGTCGCGGGCGACGACGGCCGCCTTGGCCCGGCAGCTCTCGACGACCGCCCGATCGCGCGCGGCCCCGCCCGCCAGCACATCGCGCCATTGCGCCTCGCACCAGGCGTAGAAGTCCGGATCGCCGATCAGGCCGTACTTCACCGTCTCCGCGTAGCCCGCCCGCATCTCGCGGGGCGACAGCGTGTCGAGGAGAGCCGTGTCGGCGAGCACCAGCGCCGGCTGGTGGAAGGCGCCGACGAGGTTCTTGCCCGCGCGCGCGTTGATGCCGGTCTTGCCTCCGACGGACGAGTCGACCTGCGCCAAGAGCGTCGTCGGCACCTGCACGAAGCGGATCCCGCGCAGGAGGATCGCGGCCGCGAAACCCGCCAGGTCGCCCACCACGCCGCCGCCGAGCGCGAGCACGGCGTCGCCTCGCTCCAGCCGGCCGGCGAGCAGGGTCTCGCAGAGCGCGTCCAGGCGGTCGAACCGCTTCGATCCCTCGCCCGCCGGCACGGTGGCCCGCACGACCCGCAGGCCGGCGGCCGACAGCGAGGCCTCGACCGCGCCGCCGTGCAGCGGCCCGACCGTCTCGTCCGTCACGAGGCCGACGGCGCGCACCCCGAGCGCCGCGACGCGCGACCCGGCCTCGGCCGCGACGCCGCGTCCGACCAGGATCGGGTAGCTCCGGTCGCCGAGCGACACCTCGACGACCGAGACGGAACCGGCCTGGCGCTGGGGCTGCGCGATCACGCGATCTCCTCGGCGGCGAGCCGCTCGTCCAGGGCCCGGATGACGGCCGAGACCGTGCGGTCGTGCGATCCGTCGCAGGAGGGCACGTGCAGGTCGGCCAGGGCGTAGACCGGGTAGCGGACCTCCATGAGGTCCCGCATCGTCTTCTCGGGATCGGCCGTCCGGAGCAGCGGGCGGTTCTGGCGCCGCCGGACGCGCCGCATCAGCGTCGCGTGATCGGCCTTGAGCCAGACCGAGATGCCCTGGAGGCCCACGCGCTCGCGCGTCTCGGCGCTCAGGAAGGCCCCTCCCCCCGTCGCGAGCACCATCGGCCCGTTTTCGAGGAGACGCGCGATCACGCGCCGCTCGCCGTCGCGGAACGCCGGCTCGCCGTATTGCGAGAACAGGTCGGGGATCGGCATGCCGGCGGCCGATTCGATCTCGTGGTCCGCGTCGCGGAACGGCAGGTCGAGCCGGGACGCCAGCCGGCGTCCCACGGTGGTCTTGCCCGCGCCCATCAGGCCGACGAGCACGATGCACCGACCTCGCAGGCGCTCCCGCAAGGCGGCGGGGCGCGTCGACGGCTCGGGGTCCGGACCCGGCCCGTCGAGAAGGCTCGGCTCCTCCACGTTCATGCCCGACGCTCTACCACGCCGTCACGGCTTCGCCACGTTTGCCGCAGAGGCGCGGAGGGACATGGCCACGCCCCCTCGTCTCGCCGACCTCTTCCTCGACATGCTGGCGGTGGAACGCGGCGCGGCGCGGAACACGCTGGACGCCTACACGCGCGACCTCGCCGACTACCTCGCCTATCTGACCGAGGCAGGCCTGCGCCCCGAGACGGCCGAACCCGCGACGGTGCGCGGCTTCCTGGCCTCGCTCGAGACGCGCGGCCTCAAGGCCTCATCGGCCGCGCGACGGCTCTCGGCCGTGCGGCAGTTCCACAGGTTTCTCTACGCCGAGGGCCACGCGCCCGCCGATCCGGGCGCGTCGACGGCCGGGCCGAAGCGCGGGCGCGTGCTGCCGAAGGTGCTGTCGGAGGCGCAGGTCGGCTCGTTCCTCGCCGCCCTGCAGGCCGCGACGGCCCGCCACGAGCACGGGTCCACGGCCCGCCTCGCGGACCTTCGGATGCGGGCGCTGGTGGAGCTCCTCTACGCGACCGGCCTGCGCGTGTCGGAGCTCATCGCGCTGCCCCGGAGCGCCGCGACCACCCGGGAGAGGTTCCTCGTCGTGCGCGGCAAGGGGGGCAAGGAACGGCTCGTTCCCCTGACGGAGGCCGCCCGACAGGCCATGCGCGACTATCTGGAGGCCTTGCGCGAGCGCATGCCGGCCGGGGACTGGCTGTTCCCCTCCGAGGGCGCCTCGGGCCACCTGACCCGCCAGGTCTTCGGCCGCGACCTGAAGGGCGCGGCGGCCGCGGCGGGCCTGCCGGCCGCCCTCGTCAGTCCCCACGTGCTCCGCCACGCCTTCGCGAGCCACCTCCTCCAGAACGGGGCGGACCTCCGCGTCGTGCAGGAGCTGCTCGGCCATGCCGACATCGCGACGACGCAGATCTACACGCACGTCCTCGACGAGCGCACCAAGGCCATGGTGCGCGACCTGCACCCCCTGGGAGACGCGTCCGACGGTTGATCTTCGACGCGCCCGACCCGGCCTGGACTGCGACATTCCGTTCGTCGATTGACGGATATTGGACGGAGACTTTGGCGCCTTCTTAAGAACTCTATGCGCGAATGCCTCGTCCGGGGGCCGAGGCCGCCCCATCCGGTCGCATCGGACGGTGGAGCATGTCGCGTAACGCAAGAGGCTGGTGGACGGATCGGCGAGGCAACATCGCCATCATGTTCGGGTTGGCCCTCCTGCCGCTCGCGACGGCGGTCGGCGCGGCGGTGGATTATTCCCGGGCGAGCTCGATCCATTCGGGCCTCCAGGCATCGACGGATTCGGCCGCGCTCGTCGCCTGCAAGTCGACGTCGACCACGACGGCGCAATTGCAAGCCGAGGCGCAGAGCGTCATCAGCAACGCCTTCCCGAACAACAGCGCCACGATCACGGCGTTCACGTCGGCCAACAATCCCCGCGTCATCAGCCTCTCGACCCAGGTCATCTATCCGACCAAGTTCATGAAGGTCGCCAACATCACGCAGATGACGCTCGGCGCGTCGTCGTCGTGCGGCGCCGGCGAGCAGTTCTTCGAAGTGGCCATGGTGCTGGATACGACGGGCTCCATGTCCGGCTCCGCGGGCTCGCAGTCCAAGATCCAGGCGATGCGGGCTGCGGCCAAGTCCTTCGTGACGACCATGTTCACGAGCTTCGACACGACGCATCTGAAGATGTCGCTGGTGCCGTTCGCGGCCGCCGTGAAGGTCGATCCGACCTTCTACGCGCCCCTCGGGATCCCGCTGCCGACGGCCACCTGGATGGACCTGAACGGCCAGTCGCCGATCCATTGGCAGAACGTCGCCAACCCCGCCGCGTCCGGCTTCACGAACCGGCTCGACATCTTCCGCAAGCTCATCCTCGCCAATCCCGGCTGGGCCTGGCAGGGCTGCTTCGAAGCCCTGCCCTACCCGTACAACACCCAGGACGTCGCCCCGAGCACGGCGACGCCGGGCACGCTGCACGTGCCGCTCTTCGCGCCCGACGAGGAGGGAACGTACATGTACTACAACGACGGGAACGGAAATCCGAAGCGCGACGTCGACACGGTGAACAGCTACATCGACGACGGCGTGTCGTGGTTCTCGAGCACCTGCAACGCGTTCGGGGCGGACGACGACCGCATGAGCCGCGCCTGCAAGTACGTGCTGCCGAAGAGCCCGATCACGTCCGAGCCCGGACCGAACTGGGGCTGCACCTCCAAGCCGCTGCAGCGGCTGACGACGTCGCAATCGAGCCTGCGCACGCAGATCGACGCCCTCCAGGCGTCCGGCCAGACCAACGTCGCCGAGGGCATGCACTGGGGCTGGCAGACGATCTCGCCGAACGGCGTCTTCCAGGACGGCGCCGCCTACACGACGCCCAACCTGACGAAGGTCGTCATCCTGATGACGGACGGCGTCAACACGTGGAACGGCAACGGCAACGACGTGACGGGTTCGGAATACTCGGCCTACGGCTACTTCCGGAACGCGAACGGCTCCTCGACGGCGAACCGGCTGCCGCCCGGCTACGGCAGCCTGAGCAGCAGCGGCCAGGCGCGGGCCGCCATGGACCAGGTCACGAAGGAGACCTGCACCAACATGAAGGCCGCCAACGTCGTGATCTACTCGGTCGCGTTCTCGACGCCGGGCGACGCCATCGACGCGAGCGGCCAGGCGCTCATCAAGAACTGCGCGACGAGCGCGGACAAGTACTTCCTCGCCTCCGACACCGCCTCCCTGAACTCGGCCTTCGCGGCCATCGCGCAGGGGATCGGGGCGCTGCGGATCACCCGCTGAGGATCAGCGCCGGCTGAGCAGGAACACCCCCTGCTCGCCGAACAGGTTCCAGAACCACCAGGGCATGTGCCAGCGGACGGGCTGGCCGCTCGCGTCCAGCGCGTGCGCCTCCTCGATCCGGGCCCCCGAGGCGCGGCAGAGCTGCACGAAGTCGCGCATCGTGCAGAAATGGATGTTCGGCGTGTCGTACCAGCTGTGCGGCAGGTTGTCGGTCACGGGCATGCGGCCGCGCACGCCGAGCTCCCAGCGCACCCGCCAATGGCCGAAGTTCGGGAACGACACGATGGCGCGCCGGCCGATCCGCAGCATGTGCTCCAGGACGACCTTCGGCTGACGGGTCGCCTGGAGCGTCTGCGACAGGACCACGTAGTCGAAGACGTCGTCCGGGTAGTCGGCGAGGTCGGTGTCGGCGTCCCCCTGGATCACGGCGAGCCCCTTCGCCAGGCAATCCGAGACGCCGTCGCGCGACAGCTCGATGCCCCGCCCGTCCACGCCGTTCTGCGCGGCGAGGAGCGCGAGGAGCGTCCCGTCCCCGCAGCCGACGTCGAGGACGCGCGAGCCGGGCGCCACCATGCGGCTGACGAGGAGGTGGTCGCGTCGCGGCGCCTCGCCCGCGCTCCCGGTGCGGAGATCGGGTCCGGGCGCGCCCGCGGTCCGGGCGGCGAGGACGGCGCGGTTCACGCGATCCCCCGGGCGGCGGCGGCCGAATCGATGAAACCGCGCGCGGCCGCGAACAGGGTGGGCTCCTCGAGGAGGAAGGCGTCGTGGCCCTTGTCGCTCTCGATCTCGACGAAGCCGACGGGCGCGCCGGCCGCGTTCAGCGCATGCACGACGGCGCGCGACTCGACGGTCGGAAACAGCCAGTCGGACGTGAAGGACATGATGCAGAAGCGCGTCCTGGTGCCGCGGAAGGCCCTGGCGAGCGAGCCGTCTTGGGCGGCGGCGAGGTCGAAATAGTCCATCGCCCGCGTGACGTAGAGGTAGGAGTTCGGATCGAAGCGCTCGACGAACGTCATCCCCTGGTGGCGCAGGTAGCTCTCGATCTGGAAGTCGGCGTCGAACGAGAAGGTCGGCGCGAGCCGGTCCTGGAAGGAGCGGCCGAACTTCCGGTGCAGGGCGCCCTCCGACAGGTAGGTGATGTGGGCGCCCATGCGGGCGACCGCGAGGCCCTTGCGGGGCCGCGTGCCCTCGACGAGGTACTGGCCCCGCCGCCAGTCGGGATCGGCCATCACGGCCTGCCGGCCGACCTCGTGGAAGGCGATGTTCTGGGCCGAGTGGCGCGCCGCGGTCGCGATCGGCATCGCGGCGAAGACCCGCTCCGGGTAGCTCGCCGCCCATTGCAGGACCTGCATGCCGCCCATGGAGCCGCCGAGGACGCAGAACAGCGTCTCGATGCCGAGCCGGTCCACGAGCCGCGACTGCGCCCGCACCATGTCGCCGATGGTCACGAGGGGGAAGTCGAGCGCGTAGGCGCGGCCCGTTCCGGGATCGCTCGAGGCGGGGCCGGTCGTCCCCATGCAGCCGCCGAGCACGTTCGCGCACACGACGAAGAAGCGATCCGTGTCGACCGGCTTGCCCGGCCCGACGAGGCTGTCCCACCAGCCGGGCTTGCCCGTGACCGGGTTCCGGCTCGCGACGTACTGGTCGCCCGTGAGCGCGTGGCAGATCAGGATCGCGTTGGAGCGGTCCGCGTTCAGCGTGCCGTGCGTCGTGTAGGCGATCTGCCAGGGGCCGAAATCGACGCCGGCATCGAGCCGGAGAGGCTCGTCCGCACCGAAGCGCGCGACCGGGCTCGACGGGGCGTCGAATTCGGGATGCGGAGCCGGAGGGGCCGGACGGGTGAGAACCTCGTCGCTCATGAGTGTCCATGTCGCGAACGCCGTCTCCGTGTCAACGAACGGTTCGTCCTGTCCTCCGAACGGCCCGGATCACGGCGCCTCCTCGTCCG
>JAEUAC010000096.1 GCA_019695455.1 Methylorubrum extorquens
AGTCGCGCGTCTCCGCCCCGTCCTTGCGCCACCATTCCGGTGCGATGCGCTCCGGCCCCTCCGCCCGTGCCACCTCGTGCATGATCCGGCGCCAGCGGAACCGGACGGGTGGCCCGTCCGGCACCTCCGCCAGGGTCTCGATGGGCTGGGGCGGATCGAAGACCTGGACCGGCCGGGCTCCCGGCTCGCCCCGCTCGGGCACCGGCCAGGGCTCCGCCGCCGGGACGCCCGCGGCCGGGACGGACAGGGCCGCGCGATCGGGGTCGTGGGTGTCCTCGGCCACGAAGCGCTGGACCCGGCCGCGTCCGAAGCGGGCCACGAGCCGGTCCACGAGACCCGACAGCGTCTCGTCGGCGACGCCGCGCCGGTCCAGGTCGGGCTGCACGTCCCGGAACGGCTCGGAACGCAGCACGGCGAGGCGGATCATGTCGAAGCCGAAGCCCGGATCGAGCGGGTCGGCGAGCGCGTCGAGCTTCTCCGCGAACAGGCGGAGCAGGGCTGCCGGATCCCGGGACGGCATCCCGGTCTCGACCGCGATCCGGCGCACGACGCCGTCGGTGCGGAAGAACCCGGCCTCGTAGGCGCGGCCGCCCCGCCCCTCCCCTTCCAGCCGGGCCGCGAGCGTGCCGGCGAGCGCCTCGAGCGCCCGCTCCATGTCGGACGCCCGGCCGATCGGCTCGGCGAAGCGCTGCTCGGCCGCGTGGGCGGGCGCGGGCCTGCGGGGCGTGATTCGGACGTCCTCCTGCCCGAGGATGCGCCGCAGGCGTCGCGTCAGCCCTTCGCCGAAGCGGGCGGCGAGCGGGGTCTGCGGGCGGGCGGCGAGATCGCCCACGCTGCGCAGGCCGGCCGCCGACAGGGCCCGGATCGTGCCGGCCTCGATCCCGAGCGCGGCGACCGGAAGGTCGCGCACGGCCTCGGCGTCGTGGCCGGGCGGCACGATCGACGCTCGGCCGAAGCGGGCGAGGCCGCGTGCCGCGTCGGGTGTTCCGGCGATCGTCGCCCGCACGGAGAGGCCGGCCTTCCGGATGCGGGACGCGACGGCCTCCCGCATGGCCGCCTCGCCCCCGAAGAGATGCGTGCAGCCCGTGATGTCGAGCAGCAGCCCGTCCGCTCCGTCGGCCTGCACCATCATGGTCCAGCGGTCGCAATCCTCGGCGATGCGCTCGAGCAGGAGAGCGTCCATCGCCGGATCCGCATCCGCCACCGCGATCTCGGGCACCCGGGCGCGGGCGTCGGCCAGCGTCATGCCGGGCGCGAGGCCGAGGGAGCGCGCCTCCGGGCAGCAGGAGACGAGCCTGAGCCCGCCCCCGCGCAACTCGACGAGGACCAGCGGCCGCTCATCCGGCGCGCCGGAGACCTGCGGCAGGCCAAGCCTGCGCAGGCGCTGGGGCGCGAGGAACGGACACCACAGGGCGAGATAGCGGCGCGGGCTTCCTGAACTGACGTCCGTCACGATCCCACTCCACGACCCAGCTCTGTTCGGGATATCCGGCGCGATGACGAAGCAGCGTCGTCCGGAAGACCGGGAAGCCCGGCGCGTTCGCCTCGAGGGCGCCGGACGGCGAGGCCTGGACGCGCCAGCGGCTCGTGGCCGCGTTGGCGTCGGGCTCGGGCAGCACGTGGACGAGGAACACCGTCACGCCCGATTGCGCGGCCGAGAGCGCGAGGCGCCGCGTCGCCGTGAGGTCGAGCGCCTTGGGCGCTCCCCAGAGCTCGAGGAGAACCGCCCCCAGGGCATCGCAGCGCACGGCCTCCGCCCCGGCCCGGAGCACGCCGGTCGGGTCGCGGGCCCGCACCATCACGATCCCGCCCGGATCGAGACCGAGCTCCGACAGCCCGTGCGGATCGAGGCGGCCGGCCTCGATCTCCACGTAGTCCTGGCGCGCCCAGACGATCGCCCGGGTCCCGGCCGCCCGGCGGGCGAGCGCGGCCGCGAACCCCGTGAGCGCCGCGCAATCGGGCAGGCCCGGCGCCACGAGATCGTGCAGCACGCCGCGGCGGAGCCCTCCCCCGATCGCCTCGTCGAGGTCACCGAAGCCGAGCGTGAAGAGGTCGTCCCGTTCGATGCCTGCGCGCCCTTCGAGGGCGGCGACCTTCAGCTTGAGGGTCGCCAGGGTCTCGCGTCCGGATCCCATGGCAGATCAGTTCCTGTTTTGTTCTCTTTGAGAACGACAGGAAGGGCCGGTGAGTCAAGTTGTCACCGGAGCGCAGGCGGGTCGCGCCCGCCGCCAGCGGTCGGCTCCCGTCCCGCTCGCCGGCGGAGCTGCGACGTCAGTGCGTCTTCGAGGCCAGCATGGCCGAGATCGCGCGGGCGATCGGCTCCGTCACCGTCCGCCGGTACTTGCGGTGGACGAGCTGGCCGTTGTGGTAGACGTCCTGCTCGACATAGAGCCGTTCGCCGTCCCAGCGCACGATGTTGTCGCTCTCGGTCGTCTCGATCACGCCGAGCGGTCCCCGGACCTGTCCCTGAAACGCGCTTTCCGCCATCCGCGACTCCCCTCCCTAGCGATCGTCCACCTGTAGCCGAGCCACCGCGATCTGGACATCGCCTCGTCGGCCCGGCGAGATGGCCCGCGACCTGCCTCCGGGCGGCCCAAGCTCCCGACCGACCGCCCAAGGACCAGCCCCGTGCCCGATCTGCAACGCGTCGTCAGCGAGATCGTCGACGAGATGCGGGCGCGGACGGATCGCGGCGAGGTCGCGACCTACATCTCGGAGCTCGGCCGGGTGGACCCGAGCCTGTTCGGGCTCGTCGTGATCGCCGAGGACGGCACGGTCGCGGCCGGCGGGGATTGCGACCTGCCCTTCTCCATCCAGAGCATCTCGAAGGTGTTCACGCTGACGCTCGCCCTCGGCAAGGTCGGCGACCGGCTCTGGCGGCGGGTCGGCAAGGAGCCCTCCGGCAGTCCCTTCAACTCCATCGTCCAGCTCGAGCGCGAGCAGGGCATTCCGCGCAACCCCTTCATCAACGCCGGCGCCATGACGGTCACGGACGTGATCCTCTCGGGCCATCAGCCGCGCGAGGCGCTGGGCGAGATCCTCCGCTTCATGCAGTTCCTGGGGCAGGATCCGACGATCACGATCGACGAGGCGGTCGCCGCCTCCGAGCAGCGGACGGGCTTCCGCAACCGCGCGCTCGCCAACTACATGAAGTCCTTCGGCGCGATCGAGAACTCCGTCGACTACGTGCTCGGCGCCTACTTCCATCACTGCGCGATCGCCATGTCGTGCCGCCAGCTCGCGACCGCCGGACGCTTCCTCGCCCATCTCGGGCGCAACCCGGACACGGGCCATTCCGTCGTCCAGCCCGAACGGGCGCGCCGCATCAACGCCCTCATGCTGACCTGCGGCCATTACGACGGCTCGGGCGAGTTCGCCTACCGGGTGGGCCTGCCGGGCAAGAGCGGCGTGGGCGGCGGCATCCTCGCCGTCGCGCCCGGCAAGGCCTCCATCGCCGTATGGTCGCCGGGGCTCGACCCGTCCGGCAATTCCCATCTCGGCCGCCTCGCCCTCGAGGCGTTCACGAAGCGTCTCGGCTGGTCCATCTTCGGCATGTAGCCCTTCGCGACGCCTGTTGGCGCGAGAAGAGGCAGTGCCCGGATCAGGCCTTGGTGCCGCGCTCCTCGGCGATCGCCGCCTGATGGTACCAGGCATCCCAGTGGATGGCCTTGGCGGGCTCGTTGCGGACATGATCGGGCCGGCGTCCGGCATCGATCGCATCCGAATTGCCGCGACGACGCTGCGGGAACTGCAAGATCTTGGCGGACATGGTCCGCTCGCTCATGTTCATCGTCTTCGCTGCCTCGGGCTCGATTACGTGCTGATCGTCATGTAACATCGAAAAGATGCTGCAGAAGATCAAGCGGCGCGGTTTTCGGCCGTTGACGGCAATATCCGCAGCGTGGGCTCCTGCCCATCGGCGAGGCAGCCATGGCGGCGCGCAAAGAGGCAGCCCAGGAACCGGGCAGGCGGGCTTGCACTCAGCCCGGCACGTCCGAGGTGGCACGCTTGCTGCTTGCCCCGATCGCGCTAGGCCAACGAGAGAGCCCGGATGACGAAGTACAAGCTGGAGTACATCTGGTTGGACGGGTACACGCCCGTGCCCAACCTGCGGGGCAAGACCCAGATCAAGGAATTCGCGAGCTTCCCGACGGTCGAGCAACTGCCGCTCTGGGGCTTCGACGGCTCCTCGACCATGCAGGCCGAAGGGCATTCGTCCGACTGCGTCCTGAAGCCGGTCGCCATCTACCCGGACCCGGACCGCATCAACGGCGCGCTCGTGATGTGCGAGGTCATGATGCCCGACGGGACGACCCCGCACCCGTCCAACAAGCGCGCCACCATCCTGGACGACGAGGGCGCCTGGTTCGGCTTCGAGCAGGAATACTTCTTCTACAAGGACGGCCGTCCGCTCGGCTTCCCGACCGAGGGCTATCCGGCCCCGCAGGGCCCCTACTACACGGGCGTGGGCTACAAGAACGTCGGCTCCGTCGCGCGCGAGATCGTCGAGACGCATCTCGACCAGTGCCTCGAGGCCGGCATCAACCACGAGGGCATCAACGCCGAGGTGGCGAAGGGCCAGTGGGAGTTCCAGATCTTCGGCAAGGGCTCCAAGAAGGCGGCCGACGAGGTCTGGATGGCGCGCTATCTCCTGATGCGTCTCACCGAGGCTTACGGCATCGACATCGAGTTCCACTGCAAGCCGCTCGGCGACACCGACTGGAACGGCTCGGGCATGCACTGCAACTTCTCGACCTCCTTTCTGCGCGAGCATGGCGGGAAGGCGTATTTCGAGAAGCTCATGGAGGCGTTCAAGAGCGCCCGTGAGGAGCACATCGCTGTCTACGGTCCGGACAACCACATGCGCCTGACCGGCAAGCACGAGACCGCCTCGATCCACGAGTTCAC
>JAEUAC010000240.1 GCA_019695455.1 Methylorubrum extorquens
GAGGGACCGCCCGGTCCGCCCGGACAGGGCGCCGCCCCGGGCGGACCGGGCGGTCGCTCGACGCCCTTCGGCCCCGGTGGACGCCGCTCGCAGGGCGGCGGCGGCCTGCCCGGCGGCATCCTGCCAGGCCTCGCCATCGGGGCCGCCGCGGGTCTCGCGGCCGGCGCCGGCCTCGCGGCCATCCGGGAGCGGCGCCAGGAGGTCGACGAAGGCGGTCGCGCCTACTACCAGGAGCCCGGCCGGCAGATCGTCCGCGACGGCGACCGGCTCTACATCCGCCGCGACGAGACCGAGCGCTTCCGCGAGTTCGGCCCCGTCGAGACGGAGCGGCGCGGCTCGGAGACGGTCACCATCGTCGACCGCCCCGGCGGCGGCCGCGTGATCACGGTCGTGGACGCGGACGGGCGGCTGGTCCGCCGCATCCGGCGAGACCCCGACGGCCGCGAGATCGTCATCATCGACAACCGCTACGACGGGCCGCCGCGCCCGTTCTACGAGGACGTCGTGGACCTGCCGCCGCCGCCGATCCGGATCCCGCGCGACCGCTACGTCGTGGAGGCCCGCGACGCGCCGCCGGAGCTGATCTACGACACCCTGATCGCGCCGCCCCTGGTGCCGATCGACCGCTCCTACACGCTCGACCAGGTCCGCTACTCGCCGAACCTGCGGGCCCGGATGCGCTCGGTCGACGTGGACACGGTCAACTTCGAGTCGGGCTCCTGGGAGCTCACGACGGACCAGACGCCGAAGCTCGCCGCCATCGCGCAGGCCATCAACCGGGCCGTCACGGCGAACCCGAAGGAGGTGTTCCTGCTCGAGGGCTACACGGACGCGGTCGGGTCCGACGTCGACAACCTGTCGCTCTCGGACCGGCGCGCCGGCGCGGTCGCCCTCGCCCTCACGCGGGTGTTCCGCGTGCCGCCCGAGAACCTGACCACGCAGGGCTACGGCGAGCAGTACCTGAAGGTGAACACGCCCGAGGCGAACCGCGAGAACCGGCGCGTGACCGTGCGCCGGATCACGCCCCTCCTCGACGGGCAGGCGAGCCGCTGAGGACCGGGCCCGACGTCGCGATCGTCGCGTCCGGAAGGGCGGCGCGATCTTGACGCCGGGCCCCGGCCCATCGTAAGGGGCCGACCTTCCATTCGACCGCGTGTCCGGATGTCCGTGGGCTTGCTCGTGCCCGCGCCCAGCCGGTTCGCGAAACGCTCTCAAGGACCAGTCCCATGTCCCGCCGCTGCGAACTGACCGGCAAGGCCGTGCTCGTCGGCAACCTCGTCAGCCACTCGAACCGCAAGACGAAGTGCCGCTTCCTGCCGAACCTCGTGAACGTCACGCTGATCTCGGAGAAGCTGAACCGGTCGGTGCGCCTGCGCATCACGGCGCACGCGCTTCGCTCGGTCGAGCATCGCGGCGGGCTCGACGCGTTCCTCGCCAAGGCGTCGGACGGCGAGCTCTCGCTGCGTGTCCGCCGCCTCAAGAAGCAGATCGCCGACGGCGCGACGGCCCAGGCGGCCTGAGGACCGCCCTCGCCCGGAGCGGCCGGCCCTGACGGGCGCACCGCCCGGGTTCGAGACCGGCCGGCCCTTCCGCCGGCCCGACACCCGTGACTTCGACGCGCTGTCGGCCGGGTTCCACTGGACGATCCCGGCGCGCTACAACATCGGCACGGACGTCGCGGATCGCTGGGCGGCCGCCGATCCCGACCGGCCCGCGATCCACGAGGTCGCGGAGGACGGCACCGTCGCGACCCTCACGTTCGGCGAGTTGCGCGACCGGTCGGACCGGCTCGCGGCCGCCCTGAGGGCGCGCGGGATCGGCGTCGGCGACCGGGTCGCCGTGCTCCTCCAGCAGGGCATCGCCGTGCCGATCGCGCATTGCGCGATCTACAAGCTCGGCGCGATCGCCCTGCCGCTCGCCTCCGTCTTCGGCACGGAGGCCCTCGCCTTCCGGCTGGCGGATTCCGGCGCGCGTGCCCTCGTGACGGGCGCAGCCGGCGCCACCAAGGTCCGGGCGATCCGGGCCGACGTTCCGGCGCTCGAGACGATCCTCTCCATCCACGGACCGGACGGGCCCGCCGAGGGGTTCTGGGAGGCGATCGCGGCCGCGCCGCCCGGCTTCGCGGCCGTCGAGACCTCCGCCGACGACCCGGCGCTCATGATCTACACGTCCGGTACGACGGGCCCGCCCAAGGGCGCCCTGCACGCCCACCGGGTGCTCCTCGGCCATCTGCCCGGCATCGAGCTGCCGCACGGGCTGTTCCCGCAGGCGCGCGACCGCTTCTGGACGCCGGCCGACTGGGCCTGGGCGGGGGGCCTCCTGAACTGCCTCCTGCCGAGCCTCCATCACGGCATCGCCGTGGTGGCCCGCAAGTCCGACAAGTTCGACCCGGAAGCGGCCTTCCGGCTGCTCGCCGATCTCCGCATCCGCAACGCCTTCATCCCGCCGACCGCGCTGCGCATGATGCGGAACGTCGTGCGCCCCCGCGCCCGCTTCGCTGTCGCGCTCCGCTCCGTCTGCTCGGCCGGCGAGGCGCTCGGGGCCGAGACCGCGGCCTGGGGCCGCGAGGCGCTGGGCCTGCCGATCGACGAGGCCTACGGCCAGACCGAGTGCAACCTCGTGATCGGCACCGCGTCCGCGCTGGGGATCATGAAGCCGGGCGCGACGGGGCGGCCGATCCCGGGCCATCGCGTCGGCATCGTCCGGTTCGACGGCAGCGCGTGCGAGACGGGCGAGATCGGCCAGATCGCGGTGCGGCGGCCCGACCCGGTCATGTTCCTCGGCTACTGGAACAACGCGGCCGGCACGGCGGCCAAGTTCCGCGGCGACTGGATGACGACGGGCGACCAGGCGCTCCGCGACGAGGAGGGCTTCATCGCCTTCGTGGGGCGCGACGACGACGTCATCACGTCGTCGGGCTATCGGATCGGGCCGGGCGAGATCGAGGATTGCCTCCTGCGCCACCCGGCCGTCTCGAACGCCGCCGCCATCGGCAAGCCGGACGCCCTGCGCACGGAGATCGTGAAGGCGTTCGTCGTCCCGCGCGCCGGCTACGAACCCTCGGATGCGCTCGCGGCCGACATCCAGGCCTTCGTCCGGGAGCGGCTCTCGGCCCACGAATACCCCCGCGAGATCGCCTTCCGGCCGCACCTGCCCATGACGACGACCGGCAAGATCATCCGCCGCATCCTGCGGGCGGAGGCGTAGGCGCCCCCGCCCGGTCGAGCGGAGCGGAGCGGACGCCGGCCGCGCGACGGCTCGGATCTCTCGCCCGGACCGTCTAGGTGCGGTTCTTCGTCTTGTAGCAGGTTGCGGCGCCCCGCGGATTCCAGACACCCGAAGATCTGCATTCGCTGACGAGCGTCGTGCACGTCGCGGCCATGCAGCGGTCGACGTTGGGCATCGTCTGACACCGTGTCTCGCAGCGGGCGTGCATTTGGGTGCACGATGCGGGCACGGGCTGGCAATCGTCGCGGGCTTGCGCCGCCGTCGAAACGACGACACCGAACAGAATGGAATAAATCAGCCGGTCCATGACAACCCCCCGATCGTCGCGACGAACGGCGGTATCCTGACCCCGTCCGGCGACGTCGACAAGGTCGAGCCTCGTCGGCGCCATTCCCGATCCGGAACGCCGTCGCGCGGTCCGGAGCCTGGCTCGCGATCGGAGATCGTCAGGCCGGGGCGCGGATCCGGGCACGCGGATGGGCGGAATCGTAGGCCGCGAGCAGGCGCGCCGAATCGACCTGCGTGTAGATCTGCGTCGTCGAGAGCGAGGCGTGGCCGAGGAGCTCCTGGATCGCCCGCAGGTCGCCGCCCCGGGACAGGAGATGCGTCGCGAAGGAGTGTCGCAGCGCGTGCGGCGTCGCGCTCGCGTCGAGGCCGAGCGCGCCCCTGAGCCCCGCCACGGCGAGCTGGACGATCCGCGGCGACAGGGGACCGCCCTTCTCGCCGACGAAGAGCGGCCCGTCGGGCGCCAGCCCCCAGGGACAGAGCGCCAGGTAGCCGTCGACCGCCCGGCGCACGGGCGCGATGACCGGCACGCTGCGCTCCTTCGCGCCCTTGCCCAGCACGGTCACGGATTCGACGGCGCCCGCCGGAGCGTCGCGGCGCCGGATGCCGAGCGCCTCCGAGATGCGCAGGCCGGACCCGTAGAGCAGCGCGAGCACGGCCGCGTCGCGGGCGAGCACCCAGGGGTCCCGCTCCTCGCCGGCCCGCGTCTCGGGCGCCGCCATGGCGCGGGCCGCGCCGGCCCCGATGGGCTTCGGCAAGCCCTTCGCGACCTTGGGCGACCGGATCGCCGCGAAGGCGGAGGCCGTCCCGTGGCCCTCCCGCTCGAGGTGCCGGCCGAACGAGCGCAGGGCTGCGAGCTGCCGCATCAGGGTCCGGCTCTCGATGCCGTCCCGCCGCCGCGCCGCCAGGAAGCCCCGGATGTCGGCCGGACGCAGCGCGACGAGCGCGGCGGGGGATGGCGGCTCGCCGAGATGGCCGACCAGGAAGGCGAGGAACTGCCGCAGGTCCCGTGCATAGGCCTCGACCGTCTTGGGCGACAGCCGCCGCTCCTGGCCGAGGGTGCGCAGCCACGCCGCGGCCGCCTCGCCGAGCGCGGGATCGCCGGGACCGAGGAGCGAAGCGGAGGCCTGCTCCCCGCGCGACGGACGGTGGCCGCGCGGGGATGCGCCACCCATTTGCTTCGTCATGCCGGACGGGCCATGTTCACGGTCTGATCCGGCCAGCATGATGGATCAAGGTTGAGCCTTTCCCAATGAGCGCGATCGCGGAGGTCCTGATCCCGCTCGCGCTGGACACCCCCTATTCCTACGCCGTCCCGGAGGGGCTCGCCCTCGCCGAAGGCGACCTCGTGGCCGTGCCGCTCGGCACCAAGGAGCGGCTCGGCATCGTCTGGCAGGTGCGGGAGGGGTCGGGTGCGAACTTCAAGCCTGTCTCCGGCCGGATCGAGGCGCCGGGCCTGCCCGGGCCGCTCCGCAAGCTCGTCGACTGGCTCGCCTGGTACACGCTGGCCCCCAAGGGGTCGGCCCTGGGGCTGGCCCTCAAGATCCCGTCCGACACGCCGGAGGTCGCGCGCGTCGGCATCCGCCTCGCCGGTCCCCCGCCGCGAGCACGCGCGCCCGGGCAGGCGTGATGCGCTGCGGCTGCGGCCGGCGGCCTCGTCCATACCCGCCGCGCGCTGGCCGAGGAGGCCGGCGTCGGGACGGGCGTGATCGACGGCCTCGTCGACGAGGGAACGCTGGAGACGGTCGCGCTGCGGCCCGAGCCCGTGGCCGAACGCCCCGATCCCGCCCACGTCCGGCCCAGCCTGTCGGACCGGCAGGAGGCCGCCGCCCAGGCCCTGGCGGCCGCCGTCGCGTCCTGCGCGACGCCGCAGCCGGGCGTCGCGCCCCCCGTGATCCTCCTCGACGGCGTCACGGGATCGGGCAAGACGGAGGTCTATTTCGAGGCCATCGCGGAGGCCGTCCGGCAGGGCCGGCAGGCCCTGATCCTGGCGCCCGAGATCGCGCTCACGTCCGCCTTCCTGGACCGGTTCGCGGCCCGGTTCGGCTGCCGCCCGGCGGCGTGGCATTCGGGCGTGTCCGGCCGGCGGCGCGAGCGGATCCTGGCGGGCGTCGCGTCCGGCGAGGTGTCGGTCGTCGCGGGCGCCCGCTCCGCCCTGTTCCTGCCCTTCGCCGATCTCGGCCTCGTCGTCGTCGACGAGGAGCACGAGGGGGCCTACAAGCAGGACGACGGCGTCTGCTACCACACGCGGGACATGGCGATCGTCCGGGGCAAGCTCGAGGGCGCGCCCGTGATCCTCGCCTCCGCGACGCCGTCCATCGAGACGCGCGTCAACGTCCAGCGGCGGCGCTTCGCCCGCATCGTCCTGCCCGAGCGCTTCGGCGGCCGCTCCCTGCCCGCCATCGAGGCCGTCGACCTCCGCCGCGACCCGCCGCCTCCCGGCCGCTGGATCGCGCCGCCGCTCGTCGCGGAACTGCGGCGCACGATCGAGGCCGGCGACCAGGCGCTCCTCTTCCTCAACTGGCGCGGCTACGCGCCGGTTGTGGAACAGCAGTGCCTTGTCGCTGGCCTCGATCGTGC
>JAEUAC010000100.1 GCA_019695455.1 Methylorubrum extorquens
CGCGTTGGCTCGCCGACGCCCCTACGCCACCACCACCACCGTCCGCGGCCCGATCCGCTCCGCCAGCCGGGCGATGTGGCGGCGGGAGACGGCGATGCAGCCCTCCGTCGGCGTGAAGCCGGGGCGGGCGGCGTGGAGGAAGATGGCGCTGCCGCGGCCCGGGACCGCGGGGCTGCGGTTCCAGGCGAGGTCGAGGACGAGGTCGTAGAGCGCGTCGTCGCGCGTCAGGCGCTCGTGGGAGGCGGCGCAGGGCAGCCGGACGGGGCGGTTGTAGCGCCGGTCGCCGGGCGCGTCGCACCAGCCGTCGTCGGGCCGGATCCGCCGGACGGGGAGGCTCGTCCGAGGCCGGCGGATGCGGTCCGGCCGGTAGAGCGCGCCGAGAACCCGCAGGCGGGCGCGGGGCGTGCCGCCGTCGCCCTCACGCTTTCGCGTCACGATCCCGCCGGCGCCGAGCGCGCAGGGCAGCGAGAGCGGTCCCGCGAGGAGCCGGCCGCGCCGCCGGTCGAGCGCGGAGGGAAAGACGCGGATAAGGGCGAGGCTGCGTCGCTTCATGCCGCCGAGGGGCCTTCTGCCCGGGGTGGCTGTCAAGCTATAGAGACGGCATGAACCAAGGCGAACGCCAGGGAAACGCGCCCGCATGACGCATGTCAGCCGCCTCCTCGTCGTGGAGGACGATGCCGACCTGCGCGAGACGCTGGTCGAGCAGATCGGCCTGTCGGCCGAATTCGAGGTCGACGCCGTGGGCACGGCGGGCGAGGCGCGGACTCGCCTGCGTGCCGATCCGGCCGATCTCGTCGTCATGGATGTCGGGCTGCCCGACATGGACGGCCGCGAGGCCGTGAAGCTGATCCGCGAGGACGGGTTCCGCGGGCCGATCGTCATGCTGACCGCCCAGGCGAGCGACGCGGACGTCGTGATGGGGCTGGACGCGGGCGCCAACGACTACGTGGCGAAGCCCTTCAAGTTCGCCGTGCTGCTGGCCCGCATCCGGGCGCAACTGCGCCAGCACGAGGCGAGCGAGGACGCGACCTTCCGCATCGGCCCCTACACGTTCCGGCCGGGAGCGAAGCTCCTCGTCAGCGAGAAGGGCTCGAAGCTGAAGCTGACCGAGAAGGAGACGGCCATCCTCCGCTTCCTCTACCGGGCGGGCCAGAAGGTCGTGTCGCGCGACATCCTCCTCCAGGAGGTCTGGGGCTACAACGCGGCCGTCACGACCCACACGCTCGAGACGCACGTCTACCGGCTCCGCCAGAAGATCGAATCGAACCCCTCCGCCGCCCGGATCCTCGTGACCGAGCCCGGCGGCTACAAGCTCCTGCCCTGAGGGCGGCCGGGTGGCGTCGGAGGACACGGTCGAGATCCTGCGGCGGACGCCCGTCCTGCGGTTCTTCGAACTCGACGCCATGCGGGTCATCGCGAACGTGGCCGACATCCGGCGGCTGCGCGCCTACGACGTGCTGTTCCGGGAGGGCGATCGCTCGGACGGCGCCTACGTGGTGCTGTCGGGCCGGGTCGCGGTGGAGCGCGGCGCCGGGATCGCGCCCGTCGATGCCGGGCCGGGCGCGCTGATCGGCTCGACCGCGCTGTTCATCCGCACGCTCCGGCCGGCCACGGCGGTGGCGACCGACACGGCGACCGTGCTGCGCGTGTCGCCGACGCTCATGAAGCGCGTCCTCAACGAGTATCCGGCCGCGGCCGGCCCGATGCGCGACGCGGTCGCGGCCGAGTTCGCCGGCACGGCCCGCGAGCAGATCGAGGCCCTGCAGGCCTTCGAGCGCCACCTCGCCGGCCCGGCCTAAGGGTCAGATCTCCAGCGTCGCCGTGACGGGAACGTGGTCGGAGGGGCGGAGCCAGCCCCGGGCGGCCGCGTGGACGTCGACGCTGCGCAGCGTGCCCGCGAGGTCGTCCGAGAGCCAGACGTGGTCGAGCCGCCGGCCCTTGTTGGCGGCCGCCCAGTCGGGCGAGCGGTAGCTCCACCACGTGTAGATCTTGGCCGGCTCGGGCACGAGCCGCCGGGCGGCGTCGACGAAGCGGCCCTCCTCGCGCAGCGCCTCGAGCGCCGTCGTCTCGACGGGCGTGTGGCTCACGACGTCGAGGAGCTGCCTGTGCGACCAGACGTCGTGCTCGAGCGGGGCGACGTTGAGGTCGCCGACGAGGATGGCGGGCCGGCTCTCGCGGCCGCCCGCCCAGGCCCGCATCTCGGCCAGGAAGCGGAGCTTGTGGTCGAACTTCGGGTTCAGGGCCGGGTCCGGCACGTCGCCGCCGGCCGGCACGTAGAAATCGTGGATGGCGATGCCGGCCGCCGGTCCCGCCTCCGGGCCCAGCACGGCCGCGATGTGGCGCGCGTCGCGGCGCTCGCACCAGTCCCGCGGCTCGACCGACGCGAAGGGGAAGCGCGACAGGATCGCGACGCCGTTGTAGCCCTTCTGGCCGAGCTCGACCACGTGCGGATAGCCGAACTCCTGCAGCACCTTGAGCGGAAAGCAGTCGCCCGGGCACTTCGTCTCCTGCAGGCACAGGATGTCGGGCGCGATCTCGTCCAGCGCCCGGCCGACCTGGTCGATGCGCAGCCGCACGGAGTTGATGTTCCAGGTCGTGACCTTGAGCTGCACGGGCGCCTCCGGGGGAACGTCCGCCTAGCGGAGCGGGCGCCGGCGCGAAAGGGCTCCGGCGTCGCGGTCGTCCGGGCCGGGAGCTTTCCCGGCCGTCGATCGTTCGCAGATGCAGCATCGGCCGCCTCCGGCCGGGGAGACCGCCATGGCCCGCAAGCGGAGACACGCCGGATTCGGCTTCGGCGCCGCGTCCGACCTCGTGGCGATCGGGTTCGACGCGGCCTGGGTGATCCCGCTGCGGCTCGCCCGCATCGCGGCCGGCGGCGAGGCGGGCCTGCGGGAGAGCCGCCTCATGGTCGACGAGAAGCTCGCCGCGACCGCCGCCGCGATGGCGACCCTGGCCCGCGGCGGCTCGCCCGCCACCGTCGCGCGCCAGGTGCGCCGCACGGTGCGCGCCAACCGGAAGCGGCTCTCCGGCTGAGCCGGGCGGGTCAGGCCGCCTGGCCGAGTGCGGCGGGCCCGGCGGACAGGGCCGCCACGAGCGCGGCGTCGGCGGCGCTCGGCTGCGGCCGGCCGAGCAGGTAGCCCTGGACCTCCGTGCAGCCCTCGGCCCGGACGAGGTCGAGGTGCTCCACCGTCTCGACCCCCTCGGCGACGGTCGTGACGCCGAGCCGCCGCCCGAGATCCGCCACCACGCCGACGATGGCCGCGCAGTTCGGCCGCGTGGTGGCGTCGCGCACGAAGGTCCCGTCGATCTTGATCTTGTCGAACTGGAACTTGCGCAGGTGCGCGAGGGACGAGTAGCCCGTCCCGAAATCGTCCAGCGCCACCCGCACGCCCATGTCGCGGATCTGGCGCAGGTCCCTGAGGCTGTCGACCTCGTCGTTGAGGAGCGCCGTCTCCGTCACCTCGATCTCGAGGCGGTCGGGCGACAGGCCGCTGCGCACGAGGGCGTCGAGGATGGTCGGCGCCAGCGTCCCGGTGCCGAGCTGGCGCGCCGACACGTTCACGGCCACGCGCGCGCCGTCGGTCCAGCCGGCGGCGTCCCGGCAGGCGCGGTCCAGCACCCAGGCCCCGAGATCCTCGATGAGCCCGCATTCCTCCGCGAGCGGGATGAACTCTCCGGGCGAGATCCAGCCGCGGACCGGATGGTGCCAGCGGATCAGCCCTTCCCGGGCCGTGACGATCCGGGTCCGGATGTCGACGATCGGCTGGAAGAACAGGAAGAGCCCCGTCTTGTCCTCGAGGGCGTGGCGCAGCTTGCCTTCGATGCGGACGTTCTCGCGGATCCGCGTCTCGAGGTCCGGGGCGAAGATGCGGAACGTGCGCTTGCCGGCGGCCTTGGCCGCGTATAGGGCGATGTCGGCGCGGGACAGGAGCGCCTCGGGCTCCGTGCCGTGCCCGGGCGAGACCGCGATCCCGATGCTGGCCCCCACCCGGAGCCGCCGCTCGTCCTCGTGGAGGAGGAACGGCTGGGAGAGCGCCGCGACGAGCCGCTCCGCGAGCGCCGCGGCGCCGGCCTCGTTCGCCTCGGGCACCAGGATGGCGAATTCGTCGCCGCTGAGGCGCGAGACCAGGATGCCGGGCTCCCCGCAATGCTCCCGCAACCGGTTCGCCACGCGGCCGAGCAGCGCGTCGCCGACGAGATGGCCGTAGGTGTCGTTGACGATCTTGAACCCGTCGAGATCGATGAAGAGGAGGGCGAGCCGGTTGTCCGGACGCGCCAGGGCGGCGCCCAGGTGCTCGCGGAAGGTGGTGCGGTTCGCCAGCCCGGTGAGCGTGTCGTAATGGGCCAGCTGCTGGATGCGGGCCTCCGCCGCGACCTGCTTCGTGATGACGGACCAGGTCAGCATGGGGCCGATATACTCGCCGCCCGTGCCCGTCACGGCCGAGACCTGCAGGTCCAGGACCTCCGGGCCGAGCTTGATCCGGGTCCGGTGCGGCAGGTTGCGCGGGTCGGAGAGGAGCCGGCGCTGATGGTCGGGCGTCTTGTGGAAGACGTCGATGGATTCGCCGAGAAGCCGGTCGGAGGGGACCGGCAGCAGGTCCTCGATCTGGCTCAGCGTGCGCTTCGAGGTCTCGTTCAGGTAGCTGATGCGGAAGTCGGCGGCGTCGACCGTCATGACGGCGACCGGCATGTCGTCGATCATGCGCAGGAGCCGATACTCCTCCTGCTCCTTGGCGACCTCGGCCGTCGCGACCGCCCAGACGAGCAGCGCCCGCGTGGGCCGGCCCTTGCTGTCCGGCAAGGCATGGATGTGCAGGTCGAGCCATTCCTTGCCGAACGGGATCCGGGCCTTGTGCGGCAGCCGGCTCGGATCGGTCAGGAGGTCGCGCTGGTGGCCCGGCCGCTTGTGGAAGACGTCGATCGAGGTGCCGACGATCGTCTCCGGGTCGATGCCCAGCGTGTCGCGGATGGAGTGGAGGAGCCGGATCGAGCAGGGATTGGCGTAGTCGATCCTGAAGGTGGCGAGATCGCACGTCATGGCGCCGACGGGCAGGATCTCGAGCATCGTCTCGAAGGACAGGGCCTCCTGAGGCTCCTCGCCGATCTCGATTCGGGCGAGGTGGGGGCATCCCGTCATGCGTCGATCCGAGTGGCTGCGGCGAAAACCGGTGCGACACCCGGGAACAGAGATCGTATTCGCAGGCACCACCATCGAAAGAGACGATGAACGGAGACTTAAGCCGCGTCCCGTCTCGCCCCGATCGACGAGCCGGGACGAATTGCGGCGCGTCGTGTTGCTGTCGCGCCGATGAGAACCACGATCGTAGACTTGATCAGTACTGTCTCTGCCGTCCTCCTGTATCGGTCAGTCGATACCAGAAATCAGCCGGAGCGGGCCCGTCTCAGTACCCGGTCGTCCGGTCGACCTCGTTGCCGAGCCGCTCGCCGGCCTCGTGCCGGCGGATCTGCGCCGCGATGGCGGTCGCGATCGCCTCCGGGTCGGAATTGGCCGCGTTGTGGGGCGTGATGGCCACCTTCGGATGGCGCCAGAGCGGCGATCCGGCGGGCAGCGGCTCCGTCCCGAACACGTCGAGCGACGCGAAGGCGAGCGTCCCGTCGTCGAGCGCGGCCAGGATGTCGGGCTCGACCTGCAGGCCGCCCCGGCCCGCATTGACCAGGATGGGGCCGCCGAGGCGGCCGTCCCGCGCCAGCCGGGCGAAGAGGCGCCCGTCGAGGATGCCGCGCGTCGCGGGCGTGAGGGGCAGGAGGCAGACCAGGATGTCGGTGCGGCCGAGGAACGCGTCGAGCTCGGCCTCGCCCGCATAGGTGCGGATGCCCTCGAGGCTCTTCGGCGAGCGGCTCCAGCCGGCCACGTCGAATCCCATCACGGCGAGCTTGCGGGCGGCGTCCGTGCCCAGCACGCCCGTCCCGAGGATCCCCACCCGGACGTCGCGCGCGGCCGGCTGGTCGCGCTCGTCGAACCAGCGGCCCTCGCGCTGCTGGGCGGCGTAAAGGAAGTGCCGGCGCAGGTGCATCAGGCACTGCATGACGACGTATTCGCTCATGCGGTTGGTCAGGTCCGGATCGACCACGCGCAGGATCGGCACTGCCGGCAGGGTCGCGTCGCCGATCAGGTGGTCGACGCCGGCCCCGAGCGAGAAGATCGCCCGGAGGTTCGGCAGGCCCGCGAAGGTCGCGGGCGTGTGCTTCCAGGAGGCCGCGTAGAGGATCGAGGCCGGGTCGTGGCCGTCGCCGGTCGCGACGACCGGCCGGTCCGGCAGCACGCGGCGGAACCGGTCCAGCCAGGGCGCCGTGTCCCAGCCCGTGATGGCGACGAGGAGTGTCATGCGGGAATGCGCTCGCGGATGAGGGACGGCGCCGGGACGGCGCTGCCCGGCGGCAGGACGGCATAGGCGCCGGCGAGGCGGGACGAGGCCGACGGCA
>JAEUAC010000359.1 GCA_019695455.1 Methylorubrum extorquens
GTCGACGGAACGGGGCTCGCGGTGTCCTGCATCCAGTCCATCTACTGGGACTGGGGCTCGGGCTGCGTCCTGCCCGGCACCGGCATCACGTGGCAGAACCGCGGCGCCTCCTTCTCGCTCGATCCGCGCGCCGTGAACCCGCTCGAGCCCGGCCGGCGGCCCTTCCACACGCTGAACCCGGCGCTCGCCGTCTTCGACGACGGCCGGATCGTCCCCTACGGCGCCATGGGCGGCGACGGGCAGCCGCAGTTCCAGGCCCAGATCCTCACCCGCTACGCCGAGTGGGGCGAGGGCCCGGCCGCCGCGATCGACCGGCCGCGCTGGCTGCTCGGCCGGACCTGGGGCTCGGCCTCGACGACCCTGAAGGTGGAGAACCGGTTCGACCCGGCCATCCTCGAAGGCCTGGCCCGCCTCGGGCACGACGTCGAGGAGATCGGCGTCCCCTATTCGGACGGCCTCGGCCATGCCGGCATGCTGGTCCGCCACCCCGCAAACGGTCGCGTCGAGGCGACCCACGATCCCCGGTCGGACGGCGGCGCGGCGGGGATCTAGAGGGCGCTTCTGCGCGGCGCCAGGACGCGCGCCTGCCCCGCCGCCCCATCCACCGCATGGTGGCGCTCGAGGTCTTCGAGAAGGCTCTCGATCCGATCGAGCGCCTCCTTGAGCCGAGCAGGGCTGGGAGAGGCAGGCGACCGGCCCGTCGCCGTCGGATACCGGTAGGCGGTCGCGTAGGCTTCCAGGAACGCGACCTCGACCAGGCGCGCCTTGTCGGGATTGGCGTCGGGCAGGCGCCGGACCGTCGTGTCGAGCTGGTGTGCGTCCTTGCGCTCGATGTGCAGGCCTTCCGTCCTCGCAACCAGGCGGACGAGGTGCTCGGCCGCCTGGGATGCCAGATAGGCGGCATTGCGCGAGCCGATCGGCAGGAGAATGCGGGCGTCCCTGACGCAGTCCCTCGCGAGGGCGAGGTCGGCCGCAAGGCTCCGGCCGTCAGACATCCAGCCGGCATCCGTCGCGAGCGAGGTCGTAGCCGACCGTGTTCGGCACGCCCCAGGCATCGTCGAGCTCGCCGGACCGGACCGTCAGGATCGTCGTCCGCACGCCGAAGCCTCGGGCAACGAGCCAAGCCGCCAGGGGATCGAGGTCCTCCTCCAGTGCGTCGTCGGAAAGGGCCAGGACGAGGTCCCAATCGCTGTCGAGCCGGTGATCGCCGCGGGCCCGACTGCCGAACAGCCAGACGGCCTCGGGCGCAAAGCGATGGACCAGCGCCGCGAGCAGCGGCCTGAGCGGGCCGGGAGCCGGCTGGGAGCGTCCAGACATGTCGCGATCATATCCCATCGGCCGACAGCGGTAACGGGGTCCGGCCGCCGCTCAGCCGCCCATCGGGATCGGGATGGCGGCGATGGGCGGCTCCGGCTCGGCCAGGGGCCGGACGGGGGCGCCGTCGACGACGAAGCGGCCCATCTCGCGGGCGATCTCGTGCTCGCCGCGGACGATGTAGCTCGCCCCGTAGCGCGTCAGGTACTCGACCTCCGCGTCCGAATGGGCGCGCGCCACGATCTGCAGGTCGGGATTGGCGGCGCGGGCAGCCTCGATCAGGTTCGAGGATTCGAACGGGTTCGGGATGGCCGAGATCAGCCAGCGAGCCTCGCCGAGATTGGCGGCCTCCAGCAGGCCGCGCGCGTTGGCGTTGCCGGGCAGGACCTCGGCGCCCTCGCTCCGGGCGCGGTCGAAGGCGGTGTCGCGCTCCTCGATCACGAGGAACGGCACGCCCGCCGCCCGGAGCGAGGCGCCGATGAGGCTGCCCACGCGGCCGTAGCCGACCAGCACGGCATGGCCCGTGAGGCCGGTCGCCTGGAGGTCGGGATCGCGCGGCGCGGCGGAGACGGCCTCGGGCGCGTCCGCCGGATCGCGCGGGCGGACGGGAGCCGGATCGCGCCGGCCGTGGCCGAGCCGGTCGATCGCGACGAAGAGGAGCGGGTTCAGGACGATCGAGATCAGGGCGCCGGCGAGGATCAGGTCCCGCCCGCGCTCGGGCAGGAGGCCGAGATCGACGCCGAGCGTCGCCAGGATGAAGGAGAACTCGCCGATCTGCGCGAGGCTCGCCGCGATGACGAGCGCGGTGCCCTGCGGGTGCCCGAACAGGCGCACGATCGCGAGCGCGGCGAGCGACTTGCCGACCACGATGATGAGCACGACGCCGAGCACGGGCAGCGGCTCGCGCAGCACGATGCCGGGATCGAACAGCATGCCGACCGACACGAAGAACAGGACCGCGAAGGCGTCGCGGAGCGGCAGGGTCTCCTGCGCGGCCTGATGCGAGAGCTCGGATTCCGCCAGGATCATGCCGGCGAAGAAGGCGCCCAGCGCGAAGGACACGCCGAACAGCTCCGCCGACCCGAAGGCGACGCCGAGCGCGATCGCGAGCACCGAGAGCCGGAACAGCTCCCGCGAGCCCGTATAGGCGACGTAGTGCAGGATGCGGGGGATCACGCGGCGGCCGACCACCAGCATGGCGCCGAGGAAGCCCGCGACCTTGAGGATCGTGAGGCCCAGCACGCCCCAGACCGTCTCGGGCTGGACCCAGCCGACGAGCCCGCCGGCCG
>JAEUAC010000024.1 GCA_019695455.1 Methylorubrum extorquens
TGCGCCGCCCCCTGCGCCATCCTCTGCGCCACCGGCTGCGCCGGATCGCGTGGCGGTGCCGCGCCCCTCCCCTCCCCGACCCGTGGCGAAGCCCCTCGTGCCGCTCGACGTCAAGACGCGCCGCGCCCTCGCCCGCGGCCGGCTCAGGCCGGAGGCGAGCCTCGACCTCCACGGCCTGCGCCAGGCGGAGGCCCACGCGGCCCTGGTCCGCTTCCTCCAGGGCGCCCAGGGCCGGGGCGTCCGGCTGGTGACCATCGTCACCGGCAAGGGCCGCCCCGGCGAGGCGGACCCGTTCGAGCGCGGCGTGCTGCGCCGGAGCGTGCCGCACTGGCTGGCCCTGCCCGCCCTGCGGGCGATCGTGCTCGGCTGGACGGAGGCCGCCCCCCATCGGGGCGGCGCGGGCGCCCTCCTGGTCCGCCTCCGCGCCGGATCCGGCCGCGACGCCTGACGGGCCGGCCTTGACCCCCGGCCGCGGCCGGTGCCAGGAGGCGGCGACCCTCCGTGCAGACAGGACCCCATGGCCCATTCCCTCGACGTGCTGGCGCTCGGCAACGCCATCGTGGACGTGCTCGCCCGCACGGACGACGCGTTCCTGTCGTCCCAGGCCGTCCAGAAGGGCGCCATGCAACTCATCGACGAGGAGCGGGCGGAGAGCCTGTTCGCCGCCATGGGGCCGGCCACGGTGGTCTCCGGCGGCTCGGCCGCGAACACGGCCGTGGGGGCCGCGTCCCTCGGGGCCCGCGTGGGCTTCGTCGGCAAGGTCCGCGACGACGAGCTCGGCCACCTCTTCCGGCACGACCTGCAGGCGGTCGGCATCCGCTACGACACGGCGGCCGCGACCGACGGTCCCGCCACCGCCCGCTCCTTCATCCTGGTCACGCCCGACGGCGAACGGACCATGAACACCTATCTCGGCTCCTGCCAGACGCTCGGCCCCGACGACGTCGACGAGGCGCTCGTCGCGGCGTCCCGCATCGTCTACCTCGAGGGCTATCTGTGGGATCCGCCGGCCGCCAAGGAGGCGTTCCGGAAGGCCGTCGCGGTCGCGCACCGGTCCGGCAACCAGGTCGCCATGACGCTGTCGGACCCGTTCTGCGTCGGCCGTTACCGGGCCGAGTTCCGCGAGCTCCTGCGCGAGGGCAGCCTCGACATCCTGTTCGCCAACCAGCACGAGCTCGTGAGCCTCTACGAGGCGGCGGACGAGGAGAGCGCGGTCGCGGCCCTGCGCCAGGAGGGCGTGCTCGGCATCGTGACCCGCTCGTCCGAGGGCGCGCTCGTCGTGAGCCGCGACGGCGTCCAGTCCGTGCCGGCCTTCCCGGTCGCGACCGTGGTCGACACGACCGGCGCGGGCGACCTCTTCGCGGCCGGCTTCCTGGCCGGTCTTGCGGCCGGGAGGCCGCATGTCGACTGCCTCCGCCTCGGCGCGCTCGCGGCCGCGGAGGTGATCTCCCACCTCGGCGCCCGGCCCCAGCAGGACCTCGCCGCCCTCGCCCGGCGCGAAGGCCTGCTCGGCTGACGTTAACGCGGGCGAAGCGGCGCCCGGGCCAGCGTGGCCCATGCCGATTCGCCGCCTCGCCCTCGCCTTCGCCCTGCTCGCCAGCGCGCAGGCCGTCGCGCAGCCGGTCTACAAGGACCGGGAGCGGTTCGATGCGATGTCGCCGGGCGCGGCGGGCCGCGGGCCCGTCGGCGTCGAGCCGCCGCCCTTCGCCGATCCGCGCGTCTTCCGCCCGCCCGTCCTCGGCCCGCACGGACGCCCCGTGAACGGCGGTCCGGGCTATGTCGGATCGGATTACGGGCTCGGGAAGCCCGCCTATACGGGGCTCGGCACCCGGCCGGATTGGGGCCGCAGCGAATAGCGCGGCCGGCGAATTGACCGGCCGTGCCGTGCCGCCATATCTCGCCGCATGCCCATCCGCCCTCTCGTCATCCTGCCCGACGCGCAGCTGCGCCTGACATCGAGCCCCGTCGGTCCCGTCACGGACGACGTGAAGGCGCTCGCCTCCGACATGCTCGAGACGATGTACGACGCCCCGGGCATCGGCCTCGCGGCGATCCAGATCGGCGTGCCGAAGCGGCTGGTCGTGGTGGACCTCGGCAAGACGCCCGAGGAGCGGGAGCCCCTGGTCCTCCTCGATCCGGCCGTGACCTGGACGTCCGAGGAGACGCGCGTCCACGAGGAGGGCTGCCTCTCGATCCCCGAATACTACGAGGAGGTGACCCGGCCGGACCGGATCCGCATCCGCTACCGCACGCTCGAGGGGGAGGAGGTCGAGCGGGAGGCGGACGGGCTTCTCGCCACCTGCATCCAGCACGAGATCGACCACCTCGACGGCATCCTGTTCATCGACCACCTGTCGCGGCTGAAGCGCCAGCGCGTGCAGAAGAAGTTCGAGAAGGCCGCCCGGCGCGAGGAATCATGACGCTCCGCGTCGTCGTCATGGGCAGCCCCGCCTTCGCGCTGCCCGTGCTGGACGCCGTCGCGGCGCGACACGCGGTCGTCGCCGTCTACACGCGTCGTCCCGCCGCCTCGGGCCGGGGCATGAGGGAGCGACCCTCCCCCGTCGGCGCCCGCGCGGCCGAGCTCGGCCTGCCGGTCGAGACGCCGCGGACGCTGCGCGATCCCGACGCGGCCGCCCGGCTCGCGGCCTTTCGGCCGGACGTCGCCGTCGTCGTGGCCTACGGGCTGATCCTGCCGCAGGCGATCCTGGACGTGCCGCGGCTCGGCTGCCTGAACCTGCACGCCTCCCTCCTGCCGCGCTGGCGCGGCGCCGCCCCGATCCACCGGGCGGTGCTGGCGGGCGATCCCGAGACGGGCCTCGCCGTCATGCGCATGGAGGCCGGGCTCGACACGGGCCCCGTCGGCCTGGAGGAGCGGGTCCCGATCGGCCCCGACACGAATACGGGCGAGCTGCACGACCTCCTCGCGGCGCGCGGCGGCGCCCTGATGGGCGAGGCGCTGGACCGGCTGGAGGCCGGACGGCTCGTCTTCGCGGCGCAATCCGAGGCGGGCGTCACCTACGCGGCGAAGATCACGAACGAGGAGGCCCGGATCGATTGGACGCGCCCGGCGCGGGCCTGCCACGACCACGTGCGCGGCCTGTCGCCTGCGCCCGGCGCCTTCGTGATGGCCGATCTCGGGCGCGGACCGGAGCGCGTGAAGGTGCTCCGCACGGTCCTGGCCGAGGGTGACGGCGCGCCCGGCACCCTGCTCGACGCGGCCGGCCGCGTCGCCTGCGGCGACGGTGCCGTGCGGCTCGTCACGGTGCAGCGGGCCGGCAAGGGACCGGTCGGGGTGGAGGAGTTCCTGCGCGGCGCGCGCCTCGAGCCGGGCGCGCGGCTCGAGGCCTCGTGAGGTGCCGCGCTTCCGGCTCGACATCGAATACGACGGCACGGGCTTCTGCGGCTGGCAGGTGCAGGCGCAGGGCCTCTCCGTGCAGGGTGCGATCGAGGCGGCCGTGCGCCGCTTCTCCGGCGAGGCCGTGCGGCTGCAATGCGCGGGCCGGACGGATGCCGGCGTCCACGCCACCGGGCAGGTGGCCCATCTCGATCTCATCAAGGCGTGGCGGACGGACGTCGTGCGCGACGCCGTCAACGCGCACCTGAAACCGCTTCCGGTCGCGATCCTGGCGGCCGCCCAGGTGCCGGCGACCTTCAACGCCCGCCTGTCCGCCGTGCAGCGGCATTACCGCTACGTCGTCCTGAACCGGCGCCCGCCGCCGGCGCTCGGCGCCGCGACCGTCTGGCACGTGCCCTACGCGCTCGATGCCGATCGCATGGCCGCGTCGGCCGCGTCGCTGCTCGGTCGCCACGACTTCACGACCTTCCGGGCCTCGGAATGCCAGGCCACGGGACCGTGGCGGACGCTCGAGCGCTTCGACGTCGCCCGCCGGGGGGACCTCATCGAGATCGACGTCTCGGCCCGGTCCTTCCTGCACAGCCAGGTCCGCTCGATGGTGGGCACGATCGCGCAGGCGGGCGCCGGGCGCTGGGAGGTCGACGCCGTGCGCCGTGCGCTCGATGCCCGCAGCCGCCGGGCCTGCGGACCGCTCGCGCCGCCCTCGGGCCTGTTCCTCGCCCGCGTCGACTACCCGTCAGCCGACGAGGCCGCGGACGAGGCTGCCGAGCCCGAGATCGGCCAGGAGTCCGAGCAGCACGATCCCGCCCGCGACGCCCGGGCCGACGCCGAAGGTCAGCCGGGTGGCGAAGAACTGCGCCTGCAGGACGAGAGCCGTGAAGGCGCAGGTCAGGAGAGCCGTGAACTCCGCTGATTCGAGGTTCATGAGGTAGAGCGCGCCCGGCAGGGCGAGCGCGAAGCTGCCGCAGACCGAGATCCAGGTCGTGACGACGGCCCAGGGGACGAAGCGCGACGCCGAGGGCGTGCCCCGCACGACCCAGAGAAGCGCGGCCAGCGGCACCAGGAAGGCGGCGACGTGGCCGGTCGCGACGGCGGCGGCGAGGACGGCGTCGTCGAGGAGGGCGCCGGGTCCGACGACCGGAAGGCCCAGCGACCGGCGTTCGAGGGCGAGCGTGACGACCAGGGCCGGCAGCGTCAGGCCGATGGCCGAGAGCGCCCGGAGGAGGGCCGCGCGGTCCGTGCCGAACAGGGACAGGGCGTCCGCCCGCCGGCTGACCAGACCGGTCGTTCCCCGCAGCGATCGACCGAATTCGTCGGCGCTCACCATGTTCCATCGCCTCGTCGCAGGAGGGATGCCGACCCGGATCCGTTTCGCTCCGGCCCGATCCTACGACTTTCGTCTAGGTGTGCAAGCCCGCGCCGGACGCGCCGAAATAGCTCGCGGCGATCGCCCGGTAGATGCGGGCGAGCGCACCGAGATCGGCGACGGGGACCCGCTCGTCGACGGCATGCATGGTCTGGCCGACCAGCCCGAACTCGACCACGGGGCAGACGTCCTTGATGAAGCGGGCGTCCGAGGTGCCACCCGTCGTGGACAGGGCCGGGCGGCGGCCGGTCTCGCGCTGCACGGCGTCGGCCACGAGATCCACGAAGGGTCCGAGCTTCGTAAGGAAGGCGAGCGAGTTGGTCGGATCGAACGACAGCCGGTAGCGGCCGCCCGCGGCCGCCCGGTCGAGGCGGGCGGCGATCTCGGCCGCGAGGCCGTCCGGATCCCAGAGGTCGTTGAAGCGGATGTTGAACACGGCCGACGCGGCGGCCGGGACGACGTTGGTCGCCGGGTTGCCGACATCGACGGTGGTGAATTGCAGGCTCGACGGGTCGAAATGGGCCGTCCCCGCATCGAGCGGCGGCTCCGCCAGGGCCGTGACGAGGCGTGCGAGCACGGGGATCGGGTTCGCGGCGAGATGGGGATAGGCGACATGGCCCTGCCGGCCCTCGACCACGATGCGGCCGGTGAGCGAACCGCGGCGGCCGATCTTGATCATGTCGCCGAGCGCCTCGGGATTCGTGGGCTCGCCCAGCACGCAATGGTCGAGGCGATCCCCGCGGTCCCGGACCCAGCGGAGGAGCTTGACGGTGCCGTTGACTGCGGGCCCCTCCTCGTCGCCGGTCAGCAGGATGGCGACCGCGCCGTCGCCGGCGGCCCGGTCCCGCATGACGGCGGCCGCGGCCGCGAGCGACGCCGCGACGCCGCCCTTCATGTCGACGGCGCCGCGTCCGTGAAGCCAGCCGTCCTCGACGGTGCCGGCGAAGGGATCGTGGCGCCACGTCGCCGGATCGCCGGGTGGCACCACGTCCGTATGGCCCGCGAAGACGAGGCAGGGCCCCGCCCCGCCGGCCCGGGCGTAGAGGTTCTCGATCGCCGGCGATCCGGGCTCCTCGAAGACGGGCCGCTCGACCGTGAAGCCGGCCTCCGCCAGATAGGCGGCGCAGAAGGCCAGTGCGCCGTCGTCGGCCGGCGTGACGGACCGGCACCGCAGGAGGCCCTGGGCGAGATGAAGGGCCTCGGCCGCGAGACGGTCGTCGGTCATGACAGCCGGCGCGACCCGCGGACGATCGCGGCCGCGTCGAGCGGCAGGTCGTGCGGAACGACGGCCCCGACGAGGAATTCCGGCTGGTTGCCGGAGAAGATCGGGATCGTCAGACGGGTGAAGAGGCCCGGTTGCGCCTGCAGGTCGTGGTTGCGCGTGACGATGGGCGAGCCGGTCAGGTAGGTGTGCCGGTAGCCGCCGAGGACGGACCGGTAGAACGGATCGCCGAGAAGATCGGCGAACTCCGCGCCCCGCAGGTCGCCCCGATGCCCGATCTCCGCCACCACGGAGCCGTAGAAGACGATCCGGAACTCGCCGAAGCGCGGCGCCGTCCGGATGATGACGAGATAGTCCGCCAGGCTCTCGAAGGCATCGAGGTCGAGGTGGGGGCGGTCGCCGCTGTGGCGCGCCACCATGGTCCGGCTCAGCGCCTCGAGGGCCGGGAAGACGCGCTCGGCCGAATGCGCGCAGGACGCCACCCAGGACACTCCAACTTGTCAGGTCGTTAAGACAATCGAACGTTACAGCTCCCGCCGCGTCAAGCCGGCGGGTGTTCGACTTCCGGCGCAGGCCGGGCCAACGACTCAGTCCCTCAGGAGTTCATTGATCGACGTCTTGGCCCGCGTCTGCGCGTCGACGCGCTTCACGATGACGGCGCAGGACAGCGACGGCCCCGGCGATCCGTCCGGCAGCGGCTTGCCCGGGAGCGCGCCGGGCACGACGACCGAATAGGCCGGCACGCGCCCGACGAAGACCTCGCCCGTGGCCCGGTCGACGATCTTCGAGGTCGAGGACAGGAACACGCCCATCGAGAGCACGGAGCCGGTCTCGACGATCACGCCCTCCACCACCTCCGAGCGGGCCCCGATGAAGCAATCGTCCTCGATGACGACCGGGTTGGCCTGCAGGGGCTCGAGCACGCCCCCGATGCCGACGCCGCCCGACAGGTGCACGTTGCGGCCGATCTGGGCGCAGGAGCCCACCGTGACCCAGGTGTCGACCATGGTGCCGGCTCCCACCGAGGCGCCGAGGTTGACGAAGGACGGCATCAGGATGGCGCCGGGCGCGATGTAAGCGGAGCGGCGCACCACGCAGTTCGGCACGGCGCGGAAGCCGGCCGCGGCCCACTGGCCTTCGCCCCAACCCTCGAACTTCGACGGCACCTTGTCGTACCAGGAGGAGCCGGCCGGGCCGCCGGGCACCATCGCCATGTCGTTCAGGCGGAAGGACAGCAGCACGGCCTTCTTCAGCCACTGGTGCACGGTCCAGCTGCCGGGCCCGGTGGCGCCCTCCGTCTTGGTGGCGACGCGCAATTCGCCGGAATCGAGCAGCGACAGGGCGCGGTCCACGGCGTCGCGCACCTCGCCGGTGGTGCCGGGGGTGATGGACGCCCGGTCCTCGAAGGCCCGCTCGATGATGGCCTGAAGCGCCGTCGTGTCCATGGTGCCGCCCGTGTCCCTTCGCCCGAAGGCCGATGAGCCCCTGCATTCGGGCGAACGCGCGGAGCTGTCAACCGCGGGAAGCGCGGCGACGCGACGGCGCTTGCCGGGCCGCGAATCCCGCGAGATCATGCGGCGGCGCGCAGCCGGGCCAACCGGAGCGCCGACACGGGAGGACCATCATGACCGACTTTTCGGCGC
>JAEUAC010000346.1 GCA_019695455.1 Methylorubrum extorquens
GACGGCTCGCCGCGCTCGCCCTCGGCACGGTCGCGCTGGCCGCGCTCGGCCTCGTCGACGACCTCCGGCCCCTCTCGGCCCGGCTCCGCCTCCTCGTCCAGGGCCTCGTCGCGGCGGCCCTCCTGCCGCTCGCGGGCGCCGCGGCGCTGCCGGACTGGCTGCCGGCGCCGGTCGCGGCGGCGCTGGCCTGGCTCGGGCTCGTCTGGTGGGTGAACGCCACGAACTTCATGGACGGCCTCGACTGGATCACGGTCGCGGCCTTCGTGCCGCTGACGGCCGCCCTCGCGCTCGCCGGCCTGTCGGGCGCGCTCGATCCGGGATCGGCGGTCGCGGCCGCCGGCCTCCTGGGCGGCCTTCTCGGCTTCGCGCCCTGGAACCGCCCGGTCGCCCGCCTCTTCCTCGGCGATGCCGGATCGCTCGGGATCGGCATCGCGACCGGGTTCCTGCTGCTCGCCCTCGCGGCGCGCGGCCACGCGGCGGCGGCGATCCTGCTGCCGCTCTACCACGCGGCCGACGCGACCCTGACGCTCGCGCGGCGCGCCGCGCGGGGGGAGCGGTTGTCCGAGGCGCACCGCACCCACTTCTACCAGCGGGCGACGGGCGGCCTCTCCGTCCCGTCGATCGACGCCCGGGTCTTCGGCCTGAACCTCACGCTGGCGGGACTCGCCGGCGCGACGCTCGCCTGGCCGGATCCGGCCGTGCAGGTCGCCGCGCTCGCCGCCGGCGCGGTGCTCGTCGGCCTCACGCTGCGGCGCTTCGCGGCCGCCGGGCCCTGAGGGTCAGATCGCGTCGAGGGCGCCCAGGACGTCGGCCGCGAGATCCTCCTCGTGCTCCAGCCCGATCGAGAGCCGGACGAGCCCGTCCGTGATGCCCATGGCGGCGCGCTCCTCCGGCTTCAGCCTCTGGTGCGTGGAGGTCGCCGGGTGGGTCACGAGGGTCTTCGCGTCGCCGAGGTTGTTGGAGATGCGGGCGATGCGGAGCGCGTTCATGAAGCGGAAGGCGGCCGGCTTGCCGCCCTCGATCTCGAGCGCGATCAGGGTCGAGGCCCCCGTCATCTGGCGGCGGATGATCTCGGCCTGGGGATGGTCGGGACGGCCGGGATAGATCACCCGCCGCACCCGCCCGTGCTCGGCCAGCCGGTCGGCCACGTGGGCGGCGCTGCGCGCCTGCCGCTCGACCCGGACCGGCAGCGTCTCCAGAGACTTCAGCATCACCCAGGCGTTGAAGGGCGAGAGGGCGGGCCCGGTCTGCCGCAGGAAGGTGTGGACGTGGGCGGCGATGAACGCCTTCGAGGCGAGCACCGCCCCGCCGAGGCAGCGGCCCTGGCCGTCGACATGCTTGGTCGTCGAGTACACGACGCAATCCGCCCCGAGCGCGAGCGGGCGCTGGAAGAGCGGCGTCGCGAACACGTTGTCGACCACGAGCGTCGCGCCGGCCTCGTGCGCGATCCGGGCCACGGCCGCGATGTCGATCACCTCCAGCGTCGGATTGGCCGGGCTCTCGAGGAAGAAGGTCCGCGTCTCCGGCCGGACCGCGGCCCGCCAGGCCGCGAGGTCGGTCCCGTCGACCAGCGTCGAGGCCACGCCGAACCGCGGCAGCAGGTCCTCGATCACGTAGCGGCAGGAGCCGAACAGCGCCCGCGCCGCGACCACGTGGTCGCCCGTCTTGAGCTGGCCCATCAGGGACGCCGTCACGGCCGCCATGCCGCTCGCGGTGGCCCGGGCGTCCTCCGCGCCTTCCAGGGCCGCCATGCGGGCCTCGAACATCGCGATCGTCGGGTTGGAGAACCGCGCGTAGATGAAGCCGGGCTCGTCGCCCGAGAAGCGGCGCTCGCATTCCTCGGCGCTCGCGTAGACGTGCCCCTGCGTCAGGAAGAGCGCCTCGGACGTCTCGTTGAAGGCGGATCGCGTCGTGCCGGCATGGACGAGAAGCGTCTCGGGGCGGAGCGGCTGCGATGTCATGCGGGGCTTCTAGTCAGCGGCGGGCACGGGGTCGATGGCCGTTTGCGCGGCAGGTTGCCCAACAACGATGCACGAAACGCATCGATCGGCTTAATCAGCGGTTAACGCATGCGACGCGCGCATGCCTTGCCTGCGGCGGCGGGCCTCCCTCGCAGGCGCAGCATCCCTATATTGCACTGCAGCAGGAAACGCTCGCCGGCCTTTGGAGACTCTGATGCCCGCGGTTACGACACAGCTCAACGACTTCATCCTCCCGGCGACCCGCCCGGCCGCCGGACCCGTCGGTCCGTCGCTCTGGGCGCGCGTCCGCGACGCCTTCCACGCGGCCGAGCAGCGCCGGACGGAGCGCGACATCGCCCTCCTCATCGAGCGGCGCGGCGGTCGCATCACGGACGACGTCGAGCGGCAGATCCAGCGCCAGTTCGTCTGACCCCCTCCGGGTCGGAACGGCCCGCCTCCTCGGGGGCGGGCACGACGACGAAGAAGGGCCGGGCCACCGCGTGGTGCCCGGCCCTTCTTCGTTGCGCCCGCCGCCGACGCGGCGGGGACGGCGGTCACGCCGCCCGGGCTTCGTCCACGGGCAGGTTCGCGGCCGCCCGCAGGGCCTCGGCCTCCTCGATGATGCGGCCGGCTCCCGCCGCCGGCACGGGCGGGCCGAACAGGTAGCCCTGGCCGAAGGTGCAGCCCTTCTGGGCGAGCCATGTCGAGTTCGTCAGGTTCTCGATGCCCTCGGCCGTCGTCATGATGCCGAGGCTCGATCCCAGCCCGATGATGGCGCTGATGATCTTCGCGCTCTCCTCGTTGTCGTCCAGCGACTGCACGAAGGAGCGGTCGATCTTGATCTTGTCGAACTTCATCTCGCGCAGGTGGTACAGGCTCGAATAGCCGGTGCCGAAATCGTCCAGCGCGATCGAGACGCCCGCGCCCTGCAGCACGCCGAGCGTGGTGCGCACGATGTCCATGTCGTTCACGAGCGCGGATTCCGTGACCTCGATCTCGAGGCGGCGGGGGCTGAAGTTCGTCTCCCGCAGGATGGCGAGCACCCGGGCCGCGAGCAGCCTGTCCTTGAACTGGCAGGGCGAGATGTTGACCGACAGGCGCAGGTGGTCGGGCCATTGGCGCGCGTCGTTGCAGGCCTGCCGCAGCAGGCTGTGGCACAGGTCCGCGATCAGGCCCGTGTCCTCGGCGATGGGGATGAACACCGTCGGCGACACGATCCCCCGGTCGGGGTGGTACCAGCGCGCCAGGACCTCGAAGCCGAGCAGGTCGTGCTCGGGAAGCGACACGAGCGGCTGGTAGTGCGGCCGGATCTCGCCGGACGCGATGGCCGACCGGAGCGCGAGCTCCAGCGAGACGCGCTCCTTCAGCTCCTCGTCCATGGTCGATTCGAAGAAGCGGAAGGTGCTCCGCCCCTCCCGCTTGCCCCGGTACATGGCGATGTCGGCCGACCGCATGAGCGATTCGGCGTCGCTGCCGTCGATGGGGAAGAGCGCCACGCCGATCGTGGCACTGATGTCGATGGTCGCGTGCTGCCACGTGATCGGCTGCGAGAGCGCGACGATGACCTGCTGGGCGAAGCGCATGATGTCGGCCGTGCGCCCGTCATGGGGCACGAACAGCGCGAACTCGTCGCCGCCGAGCCGCGCCGCGAGCCCGTCCTTGGGGACCAGGGCGGCCAGCCGCTCGGCCACCTCCATGAGCACGGCATCGCCGGCCGCATGGCCGTAGATGTCGTTGACCGGCTTGAAGCGATCGAGATCGATCAGGAGCGCAGCGTAGAAGGGATGGTTCGGATGTCCGGCCGCCGAATCGATCGTCTCGATCAGGAGCCGCCGGTTGGCGAGCCCCGTGAGGACGTCGCGCCGCGCGATGGATTGCGCGGCGAGCTCGGCCTGGGCGCGCGCCTTCATCTCCCCGCGCAGCCGCACCGACTTCAGGGCCGAGGCCGCCGCGAAGGCGAAGCTCATGAGGAAGCCGAGGCACAGGATGCCCGACAGCCCGTCCCGGACCATCGCGGCCTGCATCATCGTGAAGACGTCGAGCGTGTCGCCGATCAGCCAGACGCAGGCGGCGATCCCGAGCAGGCAGGCGAGCTCGTAGAGTTCCCCCTTGATCGCCTTCGCGCCCTTGGCCCGCATCGTCCTCGTCTCCGATCGATGGCCCATGTGGACCGGAGGGTCTTGTCGCTTCGTCAACGCGCGCCGCGGCATTCGACCCATCCTTAACGCCGCGCTAAGGACGGAGCCGGAGTCCCGCCAGGAGGCCGCACCCCCCATGCTGTTCAACATCGAGGAGACCGAGCCGGTCTGCTCCGGCTGGCTCGTGCCCGACAACCCGTCCTCCCCGACCGCCCTGCTGCTCGTGACCGAAGGCGGCCGCCGCCGCCGCGAGATCCGCGCGCAGGTGCCGCGCCCCGACCTCGCCGGCGTCGGCCTGCACACGGTGGGACATGCCGGCTTCCGCATGGACGAGACCGTCGATCCGGCGCTGGTCGCGGGGGAGCCCTACGAACTCTACGAGCTCGCCTCGAACACGCTGATCTTCCGCCGCGTGCCGGGCGCGGACCTGCCGCTGCGCATCTTCCACCTCGAGACCCAGACGCATCCCGTCTACGCCCTGTCCCGCCATCTCTCGCCCTGGATCCGCATGATCTACGGCCATCTCGAGATGATGACCCACGAGACGCTGTCCAGCATCGTGCGGGTCGACTGGCCGTCCGTGCTGCTCTCGGGTGGGACGTTCTACCGCAACTACGAGGCGGCGCTGCGCCAGCGCGAGTACATCCGGGTGGCGCTGCTGTCGCGGCCGGAGCGGGAATTCGCCGCCAAGCTCCTGCGCATCAAGGCGCTCGCCGAGGTGCCGGCCAACCGCACGGGCTGGCGGACGCTCGGCCAGGGCGCCCTCATGGCGGCGCTCGCCGAGGTCGACCTCACCAATCCGGCGGCCCTGGGCCGCGTCCTCGGCCGCCTCGACGACGAGGCCGCGATGACGATCGCCAACCCCACCACCCGCAAGCTCGTCGCCAACCTGCCCAACCTGCCGCTCGACAAGCACCATGTCGGCAGCGCGCTCTCCAGCCTCGCCACCTTCGACCTCGTCGGGTTCGACGACGACCTCGACGGCTTCGTGGACACGTTGGAGGCGCTGCTCGGCCTGGACGGCCTGTCCCGAGAGGCGCTGGCGGGACCGCCGGAGCTCGACGCCGTCGTGGACTCGGTGGCCGAGTGCCGGGCCGCGCACGAGCTCATGGACCTCGACGAAGGCGTCTTCGAGCTCGCCCGCACGGCCTTCGACAAGGCCCGGGCCGACGAGGACGCCGCCTGACGCCCCTCAGGATTCGGGGAGCCGCAGCCGGGAGCTCACGGCCAGCGCCGCGAGCGTGCAGATGGCGCCCGACAGGAGGTAGACGCCGACCCAGGCGAGGCCGAACCGGCTCGACAGCGTGAGGGCGACGAGCGGCGCGAAGCCCGCGCCGAACAGCCAGGCGAGATCGGACGTGAGCGCCGCGCCCGAATAGCGGTAGCGCTGGCCGAAATTCGCCGAGACGGCGCCCGCCGCCTGCCCGTAGGACAGGCCGAGGAGCCCGAAGCCGACGATGACGTAGATCGTCTGGCCCGCGAGGCTGTCGCCCACCACGAGCGGCGCCACGATGCTGCCGAGGCTGAACAGGCCGATCAGCCCGGCCCCGATGGCGAGGGTGGTGCGCCGGCCGATCTGGTCGGCGATGAGCCCGGAGGCCACGATCGACCCGGCCGCGATGACGGAGCCCGCCGCCTGGACGAGGAGGAACTCGGCCGCGTTCCGCTGCGTGAACAGCGTGATCCAGCTGATCGGGAAGACGGTCACGAGGTGGAACAGCGCGAAGCTCGCGAGCGGCACGAAGGCGCCGACGAGGAGGTTCTTGCCCCGCTCGCGCAGCAGCTCCGTGACCGGCACCGGCTGCAGCTCGCGCGCCTTGAAGAGGTTCGTGAACTCGTCCGTCGCGATCAGGCGGAGGCGGGCGAACAGCGCCACGACGTTGATCGTGAAGGCGACGAAGAACGGATAGCGCCAGCCGAAGCCGAGGAAGTCCTCCGGCGAGAGGAGCGCGTAGAAGAACGCGAAGAGCAGGCTCGCCAGGAGGAAGCCGATCGGCGCGCCGAGCTGCGGCAGCGAGGCGTACCAGCCGCGCCGGCCCTCGGGCGCGTTGAGCGCCAGCAGCGAGGCGAGCCCGTCCCAGGCCCCGCCGAGCGCGAGGCCCTGGCCGATGCGGCAGACGGCCAGGATCGCCACCGCCCACCAGCCGATCGTGCCGTAGGCCGGCAGGAACGAGACGAGCACCGTCGAGGTCCCGAGGAGGAACAGGGCGACCGTCAGCTTCGCGCCCCGGCCGTGCCGGCGGTCGATCGCCGAGAAGAGGACGGAGCCGATCGGCCGCGCCAGGAAGGCGAGCGAGAACACGAGGAACGAGTAGAGCGTGCCCGTCAGCCGGTCGACGAACGGGAACACGTGCTCCGGGAACACGAGCACGCAGGCGATGCCGAACACGAAGAAGTCGAAGAACTCGGACGTGCGGCCGATGATGACGCCGAGCGCGATGTCGCCGGGCGAGACCTCGCCGTCGGAATGGGCCTGCTGGGCGTCATGCTCGGCGCCTCTCGAGGACGGCTCGGGCCCTTCGGACGCCAAGGCTGCCATGTCATGTCTCCGGCCCGCGGCCGGACGCGGGCGCCGGCGCGCACCGCCGAGATAGGACCCCACCCGCCCCAGCGTCAAATTGCGAGGCCAGGACAAAGCGTCCGATGTCAAACGTGTCGGACCCGGCTATATGAGGTATCGCGTCCGCAGCACCCGGTCCGTCCGTCCGTGAAAGCTCTCCGTCTTCTTGGCTGCCTCGCAGTTCCGCTGCTCCTCGGCGGCTGCAACGTCGTGCTTCTGTCGCCGTCCGGCGACGTGGCCTTGCAGCAGCGCAACATCCTGCTGACCTCGACGGCGTTGATGCTGATCATCATCCTGCCCGTGCTGGTCCTGACCTGCGTCTTCGCCTGGCACTACAGGGCCGCGAACACCCAGGCGAAGTACGACCCCAAGTTCCACCACTCGACCGGGCTCGAGGTGGTGATCTGGTCGATGCCGCTCCTCATCATCATCATGCTGGGTGCGATCACGTGGCTCACGACCCACCTGCTCGATCCCTACCGGCCGATCGGCCGCACGAGCGCCGCCAAGCCCATCACGGAGGGGCGGGCGTCCGGTCGCGAGGAGATGGTGAAGCCGATCACCGTGCAGGTCGTCGCGCTCGACTGGAAGTGGCTGTTCTTCTACCCCGAGCAGGGCATCGCGACCGTGAACGAGCTCGCCGCGCCCGTCGACGTGCCGATCGTGTTCAAGATCACGTCACAGGCCGTGATGAACTCGTTCTTCATCCCCACCTTGGCCGGGCAGATCTACGCCATGCCGGGCATGCAGACGACGCTGCACGCGGTCATCAACAAGCCCGGCATCTACGACGGTCTGTCTGCCCATTACAGCGGGGCCGGCTTCTCCAAGATGACGTTCAAGTTCCACGGCCTGGACCCCGCGCAGTTCGACGCGTGGGTCGCAAAGGTGAAGGCGGAGGGCGAGCCGCTCGACCGGGCCCGCTACCTCAAGCTCGAGGATCCGAGCGAGGGCGAGCCCGTGCGCTACTTCTCCTCCACGGAGCCCGGCCTCTACGACGCCATCCTCAACATGTGCACGCGCCCCGGCAAGATGTGCATGAGCGAGATGATGATGACCGACCGGCGCGGCGGCGGCGGCAAGGACAGCCGGGAGGCCGTCGAGCGGCTGCGCTACGATTCCCTGCGCCGCGACGAGGGCAAGGAGGCGCCGGGCGCGACCGTGCCCGGATCCGGCCAGCCGGCCAAGGCGGAGTCCCACGGGGGCGCCGACGCGGCCCGGCCGTCCCGGGCGGATCCCCATGCCGGACACGGCGGGGCCCCGCCCGGCGGCGGGCAGGGGCCCGCACCGACGCAGCTGACACGATGACCGGGGCCGCTCTGCGCGCCCGCACCTGACGAGCCACCCGATGTTCCAGAACCTGGACCTTGCCAAGCTCCTGTTCGGACGCCTCACGTTGCAGGCGATCCCGTACCACGAGCCCATCCTCATCGCGACCTTCGCGGTCGTGGCGCTCGGCGGCCTCACGGTGCTCGGCGCCATGACGTATTTCCGCCTGTGGGGGCCCTTCTGGAGGGACTGGGTCACGACGGTCGATCACAAGCGGATCGGCATCATGTACTGCGTGCTCGGGCTCGTCATGCTGCTGCGCGGCTTCGCAGACGCCCTCATGATGCGCAGCCAGCAGGCGGTCGCCTTCGGCGACAACGCGGGCTGGCTGCCGCCCCACCACTACGACCAGATCTTCACGGCGCACGGCGTCATCATGATCTTCTTCGTGGCGATGCCGCTCGTCACGGGGCTCATGAACTTCGCCGTGCCCCTGCAGATCGGCGCGCGCGACGTCGCCTTCCCGTTCCTGAACAACTTCAGCTTCTGGATGACGGCCGCGGGTGCCGTGCTGCTCATGGCGTCCCTGTTCATCGGCGAGTTCGCCCGCACGGGATGGCTGGCCTACCCGCCGCTCTCCGGGGCCGACTACTCGCCCGGGGTGGGCGTCGACTACTTCATCTGGTCGCTGCAGATCGCCGGGGTGGGGACGACGCTGTCGGGCATCAACCTCGTCGCCACCATCGTGAAGATGCGGGCGCCGGGCCTCACCATGATGAAGCTGCCCGTCTTCACCTGGACGTCGCTCTGCACGAACGTGCTGATCGTCGCGTCCTTCCCGGTCCTCACGGCCGTCCTCTGCCTGCTGGCGCTCGACCGCTACGTCGGAACGAACTTCTTCACGAACGACCTCGGCGGCAACCCGATGATGTACTTCAACCTCATCTGGATCTGGGGCCACCCCGAGGTCTACATCCTGATCCTGCCGGCCTTCGGCATCTTCTCGGAGATCGTGTCGACCTTCTCGGGCAAGCGCCTGTTCGGCTACGCCTCCATGGTCTACGCGACCGTGGTCATCACCATCCTGTCCTACCTCGTCTGGCTGCACCACTTCTTCACGATGGGGTCCGGCGCGACCGTGAACTCGTTCTTCGGGATCACGACCATGATCATCTCGATCCCGACGGGCGCGAAGATCTTCAACTGGCTGTTCACGATGTACCGGGGCCGGATCCGGTTCGAGCTGCCCATGATGTGGACCATCGCCTTCATGATCACCTTCGTGATCGGCGGCATGACGGGCGTCCTCCTGGCCGTCCCGCCGGCGGACTTCATCCTGCACAACAGCCTGTTCCTGGTGGCGCACTTCCACAACGTCATCATCGGCGGCGTGCTGTTCGGCATGTTCGCCGGCATCAACTTCTGGTTTCCCAAGGCCTTCGGGTTCAGGCTCGATCCGTTCTGGGGCAAGATGTCGTTCTGGTTCTGGGTGTCGGGCTTCTACGTCGCCTTCATGCCGCTCTACCTGCTCGGCCTGATGGGCGTGACGCGCCGCGCCAACCGCTTCGACGATCCCTCCCTGCAGATCTGGTTCGTGATCGCGGCCTTCGGGGCGCTGCTCATCCTGATCGGCATCCTGTCGACGATCGTGCAGTTCGTCGTGAGCGTCCGGCGCCGCGAGGCGCTGGCCGACACGACGGGCGATCCGTGGCACGGGCGGACGCTGGAATGGTCGACGGCGTCGCCGCCGCCCGCCTACAACTTCGCCTTCACGCCGGTCATCCACGACCACGACGCCTGGTCCGACATGAAGACGCGCGGCTACGAGCGGCCGATGGAGGGCTTCCGGCCCATCCACATGCCCAGGAACACGGGCGTGGGAGCGATCCTGTCCGGGCTGAGCGTGGCCCTCGGCTTCGCGCTGGTCTGGTACATCTGGTGGCTGGCGGCGGCGAGCTTCGTGGCGATCCTGGCCGTCGCGATCTGGCACACCTTCAACTACGACCGCGAGTACTACGTCCCGGTCGACGAGGTCGCCCGGCAGGAGGCCGAGCGCACGCGCCTCCTGGCCGCGGCCTGAGGCGCGACCATGGCGAACGCGATGCAGGCCCGGGCGGACGGGCCGACCTTCTACGTCCGGGAGGAGGAGCACGGGCACAACGCCACGATGCTCGGCTTCTGGATCTACCTGATGAGCGACTGCCTCATCTTCGCGGTCCTGTTCGCGACGTATGGGGTGCTCGGCCGCAACTACGCGGCCGGGCCGTCGGGGGTCGACCTGTTCGACCTCAAGCTCGTGGCCCTGAACACGAGCATGCTGCTGCTCTCCTCCATCACCTACGGCTTCGCCATGCTGGAGATGGCGCGGGACCGGATGCGGGCGACGCTCGGCTGGCTCGCCGTGACGGGCCTGTTCGGCGTCGCCTTCGTCGGCCTGGAGCTCTACGAGTTCTCCCACCTCATCCACGAGGGCGCGACCCCGCAGCGCTCGGCGTTCCTGTCCTCCTTCTTCGCGCTCGTCGGCACCCACGGCCTGCACGTTTCGTTCGGCATCCTGTGGCTCGTGACCCTGATGGTGCAGGTCGGCCGCCGCGGCCTCGTGGAGGCGAACCGGCGCCGGCTCATGTGCCTCAGCCTGTTCTGGCACTTCCTCGACGTCGTCTGGATCGGCGTGTTCACGTTCGTCTACCTGATGGGAGTGATCCGATGAGCGCCGCGACCGGCCATGCCGAGACCGGAGCCCGGGCCGAGACGCACGGCAGCCGGGACGGCCACCACGACGAGGCCGCCCACGGCACGCTGCGGGGCTACCTGACCGGCTTCGTGCTCGCCGTCGTGCTGACGGCCATCCCGTTCTGGCTCGTCATGGCCGAGCCGATCGCCGATCCGCGCCTCACGACCGTCCTCGTGATCGCCTTCGCGGTCGCGCAGATCATCGTGCACATGATCTACTTCCTGCACATGAACACCCGCTCGGAGGGCGGCTGGACGCTGCTCGCCCTCATCTTCACGGTCGTGCTGGTCGTGATCACGCTCGCGGGCTCGCTCTGGATCATGTACCACCTGAACGCGAACATGATGCCCGTCCACGCCCACGACGCGCGCACCATGCCGTGACGCCGGGCCGGCGCGGGGCCCGCCGCTTCGCGGCGGCGCTGGTCGGGGCCGCCCTCGGCTTCGCCGCCCTCGGGATCTGGCAGATCG
>JAEUAC010000140.1 GCA_019695455.1 Methylorubrum extorquens
ACCTACGAGCGTGCCGTCAGCCCCGCCGACGCGGCCCGCGCCGTGGCGTCCCGGCCCGGCGCCAAGTTCCTGGCCGGCGGCACCAACCTCCTCGACCTGATGAAGCTGGAGATCGAGACGCCGACGCACCTCGTCGACGTACAGGACCTCGCGCTCGATCGGATCGAACCGGTGGACGGAGGCGGCCTGCGCATCGGCGCGCTCGTCACCAACACGGATCTCGCGAGCGACGAGCGCGTGCGCCGCCATTACGGCGTGCTCGCGAGAGCCATCGTGGCCGGGGCGTCCGGACAGCTGCGCAACAAGGCGACGACGGCCGGCAATCTGCTTCAACGCACCCGGTGCCCCTACTTTTACGATCCGAACCAGGCCTGCAACAAGCGCGCTCCCGGTTCGGGATGCTCGGCCCTCGACGGCGCCAGCCGCCAGCTCGGCGTGGTGGGAACGTCGGAGGCCTGCGTCGCTACCTACCCGGGCGACATGGCGGTGGCCATGCGCGTGCTGGACGCGACGGTCGAGACCGTGAACGCCGCCGGCACGGCGCGCTCCATCCCCGTGGGCGACTTGCATCGTCTGCCGGGCGACGCGCCGCAGGTCGACACGATCCTCGCCAGGGACGAGCTCGTCACCGCGGTGACGCTTCCCGCTCCGGTCGGCGGCCGGCACGTCTACCGGAAGGTGCGCGACCGGGCGTCGTACGCGTTCGCGCTCGTCTCGGTCGCGGCGATCCTCCGGCCCGACGGCACCGGGCGCGTGGCGCTGGGCGGGGTCGCACCGCGTCCCTGGCGCGTGCCGGCCGCGGACGCCGCCCTGCCGCGCGGTGCGCGGGCGGTCGCGGGAGAACTGCTCCGCGACGCCCGTCCGACGGCCCAGAACGCGTTCAAGATCCCGCTCGCCGAGCGGGCGGTCGCTGCCGTGATCGCGGAGGCAAGACGCTCATGAAGTTCGACACGCCCGCGGGCGAGAACCCCATCGACCGCTTGGCCGTGATCGGCCGGCCGGTCGACCGGTACGAGGCTCGGCTCAAGACGACGGGCACCGCGACCTACGCCTACGAGCACCACGACGTCGTGCCGAACGTGGCCTACGGCTACATCCTCGGCGCCGCCGTCGCGAAGGGCCGGATCGTCTCGATCGACACGAGGGCGGCGGAGGCGGCTCCTGGGGTCCTGGCCGTCGTCACGCACGAGAACGCCGGTCCGCTCGACCGCGGCAAGTTCTACGTCCAGCGCATGCTGGCCGCGCCCGAGGTGGACCATTACCACCAGCCGGTCGCCGTCGCGGTGGCGACCAGCTTCGAGGAGGCGCGCGCCGCCGCGGGGCTGATCCGGGTCGCCTACGAACGGGCCGCCGGTCGCTTCGACCTCGCGGCGCAGCTGGACAGCGCGCCCGTGCCGCCGCCGGCGGAGTTCGGCGGCCCGACCGAGAGCCGCGTCGGCGACTTCGCCGGAGCCTTCGCGGCGGCGCCGGTCACCGTGGACGAGACCTACACGGTTCCCGACCAGGCCCACGCCATGATGGAGCCGCACGCGACCCTCGCATCCTGGGACGGCGACCGCCTCACGTGCTGGACGTCCATCCAGCAGATGAACTGGGGCACGCGCGACGTCGCCGCCATCCTCGGAATACCGCGCGACCACGTGCGGCTCGTCTCGCCCTTCATCGGCGGGGGCTTCGGCGGCAAGGGCACGGCCCAGGCCGAGCTGATCCTGGCCGCAATCGCGGCGCGGGCCGTCGGACGGCCCGTCAAGGTCGCGCTCCAGCGCTCCCTCATGTTCAACATGACCATCCACCGCCCGAAGACGATCCAGCGCGTCTATCTCGGGGCCGAGCGCGACGGCCGGCTCACGGCCATCGGCCACGAGAGTTGGTCGGGCAACCTGGAAGGGGGGCGGACGGAGCCGACCGTGATCTCGACGAGGACCCTGTACGCGGCGCCTCACCGCCTGACCCGCCTTCGCCTCGCGACCCTCGACCTCGCCGAAGGGAACGCCATGAGAGCGCCCGGCGAGGCGCCGGGCCTGATGGCGCTCGAGATCGCGCTCGACGAACTGGCCGAGAAGCTCGGGATGGATCCCGTCGAACTTCGGGTGGTCAACGACGCGAAGACGGAACCGGAGAAGGGCATTCCCTACTCGACGCGCCGCTTCGTCGAGTGCCTGAGGATCGGGGCGGAGCGCTTCGGATGGAGCGCCCGGAACCCGTTGCCGGGCAGCGTGCGCGACGGCGACTGGATCGTCGGGCTCGGCATGGCGGGCGCCATCCGCGGGGCGCCGATCTCGAAGGCGGGCGCGCGCGTGCGGCTCGACCGGACCGGAACGGTGACGGTCGAGACCGACATGACCGACATCGGCACCGGCAGCTACACGGTCGTGCAGCAGACGGCCGCCGAGATGATGGGGCTGCCACTCGACAGGGTGGTCGCGAGGCTCGGCGACTCGACCTTCCCCGAGACCCCGGGATCGGGCGGGCAGCAGGGCGCGCCGTCCGTGACGGCCGGCGTCTATGCCGCCTGCGCGAAGCTTCGCGACGCGGTCGCCCGGCGGCTCGGCTTCGAGGCCGGCGAGGCCGTGTTCGCCGACGGGCGCGTGAGCGTCGGCGACCGGTCGCTGCCGATCGGTCGGGCGGCGCAGGAGGGCGACCTCGTCGTCGAGGACCTGATCGAGTTCGGCGATCTCTCGAAGCGCTTCGCGCACCAGACCTTCGGGGCCCATTTCGCCGAAGTCGGCGTCGACGCCTTCACGGGCGAGGTTCGCGTCCGGCGCATGCTCGCGGTCTGTGCGGCCGGTCGCATCCTCAACCCGAAGCTCGCGCGCAGCCAGGTGATCGGCGGCATGACCATGGGCATCGGTGCTGCCCTCATGGAGGAGATGGTGGTCGACGCCCGGCGCGGGTTCTTCGTCAATCACGACCTCGCCGGCTACGAGGTCCCTGTCCACGCCGACGTCCCGCATCTCGACGTGCACTTCATCGACGAGGTCGATCCGACGATCTCGCCCGTGAAGGCGAAGGGGATCGGCGAGCTCGGCCTGACGGGCGTCGCGCCGGCCATCGCGAACGCGATCTACAACGCGACCGGCATCCGCGTCCGCGAGTACCCGATCACGCTCGAGAAGCATCTGGCCGGCCTGGCCGCGATCTGACCGACCCGCCGGAGAGGAGACGCCATGGCCAGGATCGTCCGATCGGTCGCGCCCGGTGCGGCCTCCATGGCCTCGGCCGTCGTTCCGACCGTGCACGCCGCCGCGATGCCGGATCGGGAGCCGGCCCGGGGCCGTCGCGGCCACTCCGAGGGACGTGACGTTCGCGGACGACGCCGCGACCGAAGGCCCTTCCACCCGTCGCCGAGGCTGGGTCGCCTCGGTCGACCCGATGCCGGCGCCGAGCCGTTCGCCGGTCCCGGCCCAAGGCCCGTCACCATCGAACCGGCGGAACGAAGCCGTCTCGACCATCCAGGACAGGAACGATCCATGAAGCGCGAAATGATGGCGGTCGCCGTGACCGCGGGCCTCGTCGGCCCGGCCTTGGCGGAGGACCGCATGCAGGTCTTTCCGAACGGTTCGCGGCCGTCGGCCAGGGGACCAGACGCCACGTTCACCGGTTCGGTGCGGGTCGACCCTCAATTCGCCGCTCCGGGCGAGACGGCGCTGTCGGCCGGGCACGTGACCTTCGAACCCGGCGCGCGCTCGGCCTGGCACACGCATCCCGCCGGCCAGCTCCTCATCGTCACGACCGGCGCGGGATGGGTGCAGGAGTGGAACGGCACCAAGCGCGAGATCAAGCCGGGCGACGTGATCTGGACCCCGCCCGGCGTCAAGCATTGGCACGGTGCCACGGCGACGACCGGCGTCGGCCACTACGCCATCCAGACGAGCGTGGACGGCAAGGGCGTGGACTGGATGGAGAAGGTCTCCGACGAGCACTACGCGAAATGACCGACCTCCGCCGCAAGACCAGACCGACACACGGCGCGCGAGCGCATCGACGGAGGATGACCATGACGGTTCGCACCACCCTGACGGCGTCGCTGATCGCGCTCACGTCCTGGGCCGCCGACGCGCAGCAACCGGACCTCGCCAACCGGAGGCTCACGCCGGAGGACGTTCGGCGCGTGGCACCGGCGCTCGAAGCCTACACGCAGGACGGGCTCTACGGCGACGTCTGGAAACGGCCGGGTCTCGGCCGTCGCGACCGGAGCCTGGTCACGGTCGCCACCCTGATCACCCGCGGCCAGTACCCGGCCCTGACCTATTATCTCGGCCAGGCGCTCGACAACGGCGTCAGGCCGGCCGAGATCTCGGAGACCATCGTGCACCTCGCCTTCTACGCCGGCTTCGGCAACGCGTTCGGCGCGATCGGGCCGACGCGGGACGTCTTCGCCCAGCGGGGCATCGCGCCGGACACCCTGCCCAAGGCCGCGCCGACCCTGCTGCCGATCGACGAGGCGGCGGAGGCCGACCGAGCCCGGCGCGTCGGCGAGAGCTTCGACGCCGTGTCCCCGAGCCTCGTGAAGGACACGACCGAGGTCCTGTTCCGGAAGCTCTGGCTGAGGCCGGACCTCGCCGCGCGGGATCGGAGCCTCGTGACGGTCAGCGCGCTGATCGCCTCCGGTCAGGTGGCCCAGATCCCCTACCATCTCGGCCGCGCCATGGACGCCGGACTGACCCGCGAGCAGGCGGGCGAGGTCATCTCGCACATCGCCTACTACGCCGGATGGCCGAGCGCCTTCTCGGCCATGGCGGTGGCGAAGACCGTCTTCGAGGCCCGGCCCAAGTAGCCGTCCGGGTGCGAAACGCGCGGGTGGCGGCCGTCGCCGCCGACCCGCGCCGGTCGTCGGGCGAGGATCAGGTCGGGTCGAACGGTCCGAGGAAGTCGCGCTTGCCGACCGGCACGCCCTGGTGGCGCAGGATGTCGTAGGCCGTCGTGACGTGGAAGAAGAAGTTCGGCAGAGCGAATTGGAGCAGATAGCGGTCTCCGGGCAGGGTCCAGCGCGCCGAGCCTCCTCCGAAGGTGACGGAGCGGCCTTCGCTCTCCGCGAAGGCGGCGGGCGCGACCCCCTCCAGGAAGGCGATCGTCTTCGCGCAGCGGTCTCTCAGCTCCGGGACGGAGGCTTCGTCGTCCGGAAAGGACGGTGAATCCGTGCCGGTGAGCCGGGAGGCGCCGAACTTGGCGGTGTCGGACGCGCGCTGCACCTGCCCCGCGAGCGTGAGCATGTCGGGCGCGAGCCGCGCCTCGACGAGGGATTGCAGCGCCACGCCCGCTCCGGCGGCATGGGCCTCGGCCTTGTCGAGCAGGCCGGAGAGGACGGTCAGGCCGCGGACGAAGACCGGAACGGAGGCGTCGTACATCGAAAGCGTCATGGTCACTCCTGTCGTCGCGATGCGGGGGAGGGCGGCGATCGGCGTCCAAGGCCCGTCGCGCTCCGCGGGTCGCCCGACGGCTCTAGGCCCGCCACGCGACCTCGCACGTGCGCCATCTCACCCGCGCGATCGTCGTCGCATCCAAACCGCCGGCCGGCCGTTGACGTGCACCTCGATGGGCGACGGTGGTCGCACCCATGGCACTCACGTGACGGAGATGATCGAATGCAGGTTCCCAAGGGCGCGACGGTTGCGGTCGCCGACGGCGAAAAGCTGAGCTTGTTCCGGAACTCCGGCGACGAGACGAGCCCCAAGCTGACTCCGCTGCCGCATACGGCGGTCGATACGTCGAACAAGGGGTCGGGCGGGCACCACGGGAGCAGCGCCGCCAATCCCGACGACAAGCGGCTCGACGAGGACAGCTTCGCGGCCGGCATCGCGACCCTGCTCAACAAGCAGGCCGTGGAGGGCAAGCTCAGCGACCTCGTCATCATCGCCGATCCGAAGACGCTCGGCGAGCTGCGCAAGCACTATCATGCCAAGCTGTCGGCGGTTCTGCTGAAGGAGATCCCGAAGGATCTGACCGGGCACTCCTCGGCCGATATCGAGAAGACGCTGGCGGCAGCCTGACGCCGTCGGCCGCGACCGGCCCGCCGGCGAGCGTCGGTCGCGGCACGGACGCGGATCCGGCTGCCCGGGTCCCGAACCTGCGGCCGGATCCGATCCTCGTCGCGACGCCCCGTCCGGCCGAAACGCCGCGGCGGCGACCCCCCCGTCGCGAGGCGGGCGTGCTATGACGAGCCCGGTCCGAGGCGGGCAGGCACCGCCGAGCGCCCGACCGGAGGCGCAGGGCAACGAGTGGCGCGACCAGCCGAGATCGGCAGATCACAGGACCCGCTCGCGGATCGCGACGGGTCGTCGCGAGCGACCCGCCTCCTCGCGGCCGCCGGCCTCGCCCTCGGCCTCGCGACGGCCGGATGCGCCGAACGCCCGTACGGAACGCTCATACCGACGACGTCGACCGGCGTGCCCGGCATCAGCCGGGTGGACATGCTCGTGGCGACCACGCGCGCGGCCTCGCCGGAGCGGGGCGTCGTGTTCTCGGGCGCGCGCGGCAGCGAGCTCTCGATCGAGAACATCGTCGTGTCCGTTCCGCCCGGCCGGGCTCCTGGAACCCTCGTCTACCCGACGGAGCCCGCCGACCCGCGGACCCAGTTCACCGTCGAGAGCATGGGCGGAACCGAGAAGGGCTTCTCCGAAGGGTGGTTCCGGCGCATCGCCGGCCGGGAGGGGGACGTCCTCATCTTCGTCCACGGCTTCAACACGACCTACGAGGAATCCGTCTTCCGCTTCGCGCAGATCGTGCACGACACGGGCGCCAAGGTGGCACCCGTCCTGTTCACGTGGCCGTCGCAGGGAAGCGTCTTCGACTACCTTTACGATCGGGAGAGCGCCAACTTCTCCCGGTCCGCGCTCGAGGCCATGATCAAGCGCACGAGCGACGACCCCCGGGTCAGGTCCGTGACCGTGATGGCGCATTCCATGGGCGGATGGCTGACCATGGAGGCGCTGCGACAGCTCGCGATCCGCGAACGAGGCCTGCCCGCAAAGATCCGCAACGTCGTCCTGGCCTCGCCGGACGTCGACATCGACGTCTTCGGACGCCAGCTCGACGACATCGGCCAGTCCCGGGACGGCCGTTCGCCGCGCTCGACGGCGCGCTTCACGGTGTTCGCGTCCTCGGACGATCGCGCCCTGCAGGTCTCCCGCCGGCTGGCCGGCGGCGTGCAGCGGCTCGGCTCCGCCAACGTGGTCGCCGAGCCCTACCGGAGCGATTTCGAGCGACGCGGCGTGACGATCGTGGACCTGTCGAGCGTCCAGGTCGACGACCGGCTCAATCACAACAAGTTCGCCGAGAGCCCCCGGATCGTGCAGCTCATCGGCCAGCGTCTTCTCTCCGGGCAGGCCATCACCGACGACCGGCTCTCGCTCGGCGAAGCCATCGGCGCCGCGGCGCTGGGAACGGCGCAGACGGTCGGCTCGGCCGCGGCCGCCGTGGCCTCCGTTCCGGGCGCCATCGTCAGCGAGCAGGACCGCCGCAACCTGGAGCGACAGGTGCGCAACTCCGGTCAGAACCTCGGCGGCACCCTGCAGACCGTCGTGGGGCAGTGAGCGTCCGGGTCGATCGCCGTCCGCATCGCGGTCGTCTGTCCGCGGCTTGACCGCCGCCTCCGCGTTCACGTGGCAGGGATGGGTGGGGCGCGCCTGACGGCCGCGCCGGCCGGGACCGTCGTCGCGCCGCTCCGCGAGGTCGCCGGGCCGGCGCGCCGGGAACGGCTCAGGCCCTGGTCCGCTGGGCGAGCACGCCTCCGGCGACGATGAGGGCGCAGCCGAGCAGGCCGATGGGCGTCGGCACGGCCTGGAACAGGACCGCGTCGAGCCCCATCGCCCAGAGCAGCGCCGTGAATTGCCAGGGTGCGAGACGCGACGCCTCGCTGCGTCGGAGGGCGGCCGCGATGGATCCGAGCGCGGCCGTCTGCACGACGGTCACCGCCAGCACCAGTCCGGCCGCGACGAGGCCGACAGGGTGCCAGTCGACGATCACGGGCAGGCTCAGGAGGACGGTTCCGACGAGCGCGACCTGCAGGATCGTGTCGAGCGTCGTCGCGGCACCACGCAGGCCACGGATCATGACCTGGTAGACCGCATAGGACAGGGCGCCACCGAAGGCCGCCGCGATGCCGATCGCGCTCACGCCTCCGCCCGGCTTCACGATCGCCAGCATGCCGACGAAGCCGAGGAGGGTGCCGAGCAGGCGTTCGGCCGAGAGGCGTTCGCGCAGCACGAGACCGCCGAGGACGGCCAGGATCAGCGGCGCCGTGAAGCCCAGAGCGGACGCCGCCGTCACCGACATGAGGCTGAAGGCCAGGACGGCCAGCACGTTGGAACCGACGAGCAGGGCGGCGGCCCCTCTCTGCGTCCACGCCCCCGGCGGACGAAGCAGCCGGCGCCACGTCACGTCGCTCCGCGGCACCCCGATCAGCACCAGGCCGGCGGCGAGGACGACCACGCACCGGAGGAACGTCACCTGGAGCGGGCTCAGGCCGTGGTTCACGACCAGGCTTCGCGAGAGCGTGTAGCCGATCACGTAGAGCAGACCGGACAGGACGGTGAGGCCGACGGCGATCCAGGCGGAGCGATCCGAGGACGGGGAGGCGGGCGCGTTTGGCTGCATGGGGACGGAACTCGCTCGCGGTGCCGGCGAGTGACGGCCGCCGGCCGGTCCTGCCCTGCGTGTCGGGCGACCTCCTACCATCATCGGGCCCGGCGGGGAGCGACCGGCTGCGGTCGGGGAGAGGCTCGCGCACCGCGATCCGCTGCTGCGCCGTTCGGGGCACGGTGCGGGAACGTCGCGCCGATCCGGTGCTTGTCGCGGCACGGGCGCCACCTCCCGAGATCCGGGTCCAGACATGACGTTGCCGAGTCAGACGATCGCGACGCCGTTCGGGGCCGGCATGCGGGAGCAGCCGGATCTCGTCGCGACGTTCGACGAGCGCATGCCCCTCGGCGGGCTCGCGGCGTCCGACGGCCAGCCGAGACCGACATGATGCCCCTTGCCACCGCCAGCAGGCCGGAGACCACATGACCTATCCCGTGACGACCGCGTTCTTCGCGGGCCTGTTCGCACTGACCTATGTCGGCCTGTCCGGCTGGGTGGTGGCGGGGAGGGTGGCCACCGATACGCTGCACGGCCAGGGCGACGACCCGGGTCTCGAGAAGCGCATCCGGGCGCAGGCGAACTTCGGGGAATACGTGCCTCTCGCCCTGCTGCTCGTCGGGTTCCTGGAAGCCGGGGGCGCGAGCGCGGGGTTGGTCCGGGGCCTCCTCGTCGTGCTGTTCGTCGCGCGCATCCTCCATCCCTTCGGCATGTTCGCGGCCAAAAACTCGCCCGTGCAGTTCGTCTGCCGCGGCGGCGGCATCGTCGCCACGTTCGGGGTCCTCGTCGTCGCGGCTTTGGCCTTGCTCGTCCGGACCGCGGGGTAGCCGCGACCGGCCCTCGTCTCGGCTGCGGACCTCCGACGAGACCACCCGTCGCGCCGTCCTGGTCGAGACCTCCGCACGGCTGTAGGGCTCGCCCGAAGAGGAAGACGCGCCATGCAGATCGATCGACGCCGCTTGCTCCAGGCCGCTGCCGCCGCGCCCTGCCTCGCCGCGACGGGGACGGCCAGGGCGCGATCGGGCGCGATCCTGCTCGGCACGGCGACGCCGGGCGGGGGCTTTCCCGTCTACGGCGCCGCGCTGATCGCGGCCTTGAAGAGCGTCGAGTCGGATCTCGAGATCGAGGCGCGCGGAACGACGGGCAGCATCGAGAACATCTCCCTGCTCGGTCGGGGCGAGCTCGACCTCGGCCTCGTCACGGGCGAGGTGCTGCACGAGGCGCTCGCCGGCATCGGCGGCCCGGTCTCCCGCGTGACGGTGCTGAGCGCCATGTACTCGCAACCGGGCCTGTTCGTCGTGCGGGCCGACAGCCCGGCCCGGACCATCGAAGACCTGCGGGGACGGCCGGTCGCCTTCGGCGCGCGCGGGTCCGGCCTCGTCGTGCTCGCGCGCTACGTCCTCGACGGGATCGGCCTCGATCTCGACCGCGACTTCCAGGCGATCGTCCTGGATCGGGCCGGCGACGGGCCCGCCATGGTCCTCGACGGGCGGGCCGCGGCGCTCTGGGGAGGCGGGCTCGGCTGGCCCGGCTTCACGGCGATGGCGACCTCGCCCGGCGGCGCCCGCTTCATCGCGCCGGACGCGGCGCAGGTCCGGGCCATCCGGGCGAAGCACGCCTTCCTGAAGCCGCTCCTCGTTCCGGCCCGGACCTATCCGGGGCAGGAGGCTCCGATCGCCTCCGTCGGTTCGTGGAGCGTCGTCGCCACGCGCCCCGATCTCGACGACGCTCTCGCCTACCGGCTCGCCCGGGCCCTGCACCGGGCCGAGCCGATCCTGGCGACGGCCCTGCCTCAGGCGGCCGAGACGACCTCGGCGAACACGGTGGCGGCGATCGCGCGTCCCGAGAGCCTGCATCGGGGCGCCGCGCGCTACCTGCGAGAGGCCGGTCTTCTAGCGTAGGGCGGCCGGGCCTGCGAGGCGATCCCGGGCCGGTCTGCGCGACGGCAGCCGGCGGGAGGGGGGCGCTCGGGCGCGGTGCCTATGAGGCGAAAGCCGCGGTTGTCACCCGCGTCGGGATAGGCTCCAATATCGCGTCACCCAAGGGAGCCCCGTCGCGGACGAGGAGCACCCGGTCACGCGATCGATCGCACGGAGGAACACCCGACATGACGTTCTTGGACAGACGCAGCGTGCTGCAAGGCGCGGCTGCCGGCGTGGCCGGCCTGATCGCGGCGCCTGCGATCGGCCAGGCCAAGTTCCCGTCCCGGCCGGTGACGCTGATCTGCCCCTGGGGGGCCGGAGGCGGCACCGATGCCGTGGTCCGCATCGTCGCCTCGCTCATGGAGAAGAGCCTGGGGCAGCCCTTCAGCGTCGTGAACCGCACAGGCGGCTCGGGCGTCGTCGGCCATTCCGCGATCGCGACGGCGGCGCCGGACGGCTACACGCTCGGCATCATCACCTCCGAGATCGCGATGATGCACCACCAGGGGCTCACGCAGCTGACCTATGCGAGCTACACCCCCCTGGCGCTGATGAACGACGATCCGCCGGGCATCCAGGTGAAGTCCGATTCGCCCTACAAGGACGTCAAGCAGCTGGCGGACGCGATCAAGGCGGCGCCGGTCGGCAAGTTCAAGGCGTCCGGCACGGGCCAGGGCGGGATCTGGCACCTCGCCCTGGTCGGCTGGATGCAGGCCATGGGGCTCGCGCCGAACCACGTCGCCTGGGTGCCCTCGAACGGCGCCGCGCCCGCGATGCAGGACCTCGCCGCCGGCGGGCTCGACCTCGTGACCTGCTCCGTGCCCGAGGCGCGCGCGATGATCGATGCCGGCCGTGCCAAGTCGCTCGCCATCATGGCGGCCGCGCGCAACCCGCAGTTCAAGGACGTGCCGACCCTGAAGGAGGCGATGGGCCTGGAGGTGCCGCTCGGATCCTGGCGCGGCATCGGCGGCCCGAAGAACCTGCCGCCGGAGGTGGCCAGGATCCTCTCCGCCGAGCTGAAGGCGATCTACGACTCGCAGGAGTACAGGGACTTCATGAACGCGCGCGGCCTCACGATGAAATACGCCGATGCCGACGCGTTCGGCTCGTTCATGGGCGAGAGCGACAAGGCGATGGGCGCCTTCATGAAGGCGGGCGGGCTCGCCAAGGGCTGACGCTCCTCGTCCCGTTTCGCCGCGCGTGGCCGGACGAGGCCACGCCGGCCCGTCCCGTCGTGAAAGCCCGCTCGTCATGCTCCTCTCAGACAAGCTCACCGGGGGCGTCGTCGCGGTCCTCGGCGGCCTCGCCTTCGCCTACGGCTCGCAGCTTCCGCCGGTGCCCGGCCAGCAGATCGGCCCGTCCGCGTTCCCGATGGTGATCGGGACCGGGCTCGTCGTCTGCGCGGGCCTCATCATGTTCGGCATCGGCCACCGCTTCGAGGAGGTGGCCGAGGCCGACGTCGCCAGCCACAGCGCGCCCGAGGAGCTCGAGCCGCTGCCTGCCTGGCGCAATTGGCTGGCCCTGCTGCCGCCGGCGCTGCTGGGCTTCTACGCGCTCGCCTCCGAGACGCTCGGCTTCCTGCCGACGGCGGCGACCATGGTGCTGGTGGCGAGCCTCGCCTTCGGCGCGAGACCGAAGCTCGCGGTTCCGCTGGCGCTCGTCGCGCCCTTCGTCATCAACCTGATCTTCCTGAAGCTGCTGCGCGTGCCCCTGCCGGGCGGGCTGCTGCCGTTCCCCTGGTGAGGGGGCCGCATCATGGACACAGTCATCAAGGCCTTCGGGCTCGTCTTCCAGGTCGACGTGATGGTCGCCATCGTGGCGTCCGCCTTCTACGGCCTGACGGTCGGTGCGCTGCCGGGTCTCTCGGCGACGATGGCCACCGCGCTCCTGGTGCCGGTCACCTTCTACCTCTCGCCGATCGCGGCGGTCGCGACGATCATCACGGCGTCGGCGATGGCGATCTTCTCCGGCGACATCCCAGGGTGCCTGCTGCGGATTCCGGGCACGCCGGCCTCGGCCGCCTATACGGACGAGGCCTACGCGATGACGCGCAAGGGCCAGGCCGAGACGGCGCTCGGCATCTGCCTGTGGTTCTCGGCCCTGGGCGGCATCGCCGGCACGCTCTCGCTGATGCTGATCGCGCCTTTGCTGGCCGACATCGCGCTCTCCTTCTCGACCTACGAGAACTTCTGGCTCGCCATGCTGGGCCTGATGTGCTCGACGCTGGTCGCGCGCTCCTCGCCCATCAAGGCGATCGCGGCGATGCTGCTGGGGCTCCTGATCACCTGCATCGGCATCGACAATCCCGGCGGCGTGCCGCGCTTCACCTTCGGTTCGACCGATCTCCTGGGCGGCATCGAGCCCATTCCGGCCCTGGTGGGCGTCTTCGCGCTGGCCGAGGTGATGCGGGCCTTGACCGAACGCGAGCCGCCCAAGATCGAGAGCCGCCGGCTCGGTTCGATCCTCAAGGGGCAATGGAAGCTGACCAAGGAATATCCCAAGCAGCAGGCGCGCGGAAACATCGTCGGGATCATCATCGGCGTGCTGCCCGGCGCGGGCGCCGACATGGCGGCCTGGGTCAGCTACGCGATGTCGAAGCGGTTCTCGAAGACGCCCGAGAAGTTCGGCACGGGCCATCCCGAAGGACTGATCGAGGCCGGCGCCTCCAACAACGCCTCCCTCGCCTCGGGCTGGGTGCCCGCGCTGCTCTTCGGCATTCCCGGCGACACCATCACGGCGATCGCGATCGGCGTGCTCTACATGAAGGGACTGAACCCGGGGCCGAGCCTGTTCACCACCCAGGCCGAGAGCATGTACGCGCTCTACATCATCTTCATTCTCGGCAACATCATCATGATCCCCTTCGGCATCGTCATGATCCGGCTGGCGAGCCGCATCGTCGGGGCGCCGCGCTCGGCCGTGATGCCGGTCATCATGGTGTTCTGCGCGGTGGGCGCCTTCGCCACCGCCGGCAACAACCTGTTCGCGGTGTGGTGCGTCGCCGCCTTCGGGCTGATCGGCTTCGTGATGGAGAAGAACGGCTATCCGGTCGCCGCCATGGTGCTCGGCATCGTGATGGGCACGATGGTGGAGCAGAGCTTCGTCACGTCACTGATCAAGTCCGACGGCTCGATCCTGCCCTTCTTCGAGCGACCGATCTCGAGCGTGCTGGCGGCCATGACCTTCGCCGCGCTGCTCTGGCCCCTCCTCGCCTGGTCGCTCGGCTGGCTGAAGGGACGCAGAACCGTGGCCGCCTACGGCGGCCGTCAGGCCCCGAATACGAGAGCCTAGCAGGCCCCGTGGAATCGGGCCGAGGCGTGCTCCCGACGCTAGTGTCGTGGTGACGGCGTCGGCCCGGAGCCGACGCGGAACAGCGTCGCCGGGTTGTCGGCGGACATGCGTCGGATCTCGTCGGGCAGAAATCCCGCCGTCTCGAGGAGCACGAGGAACTGGCGGAAGCTCTCGGCGGGCGGCGCGAGCAGGGCGATGCCGGCGTCGCTGGAGGCGATGGCCCTGGGACCTGCGGCCCGTATGCGGGGGGCGACCTCGCCGATGGTCCGGCTCTGCGCCCGATGCTTCTCCTGGTCGACATGGGTCAGGCCGACCTGCGAGGCGTGCGTCAGCTCGAAGAGGCCGAATTCGGCATAGCCGCCTTGCGCCGTGATCGCCCGGATCGCGTCCTCGTCGTAGCCGTTGCCGTGCGTGCGCAGGCGCGTGACGCCGCGGGCCTTCGCCTCCTCCGCCAGTCGGACGGCCTCCGGACCCGAGACGTGGCCGCAATCGAAGACGATGTCGTGCTCGGCGCAGAGGTCGAGGATGGCCGGCACCGGGTCCGGTACGGGACCGGTCTCGGGCACGCCGAAGGCGGTCTCGAGATACAGGCCGGTCCGCCCCTCCTGCAGGGCGACGGCCTTCGTGTGATGCGTCGGAAGCGACAGGAACCGCGCGCCCGTGCCCGGCCCATAGCCGTAGCCGATGGCCGTCCGCGCGGCCTCGAGTGTCACTCCGCCTGCGGCGGGTTGCATGATGAGGCCGCCGAACACGTCGATGTCGAGATCCGCGAGCTCCTGCATCGCCAGGGCCGCGTAGCCGGCGCTGTTCTGGAAATTGTCCATCAGGCCGATGCCGCGCATGCCGGCGGCGGCTGCCGCCCGGACGGCCTCGAAGACGTTGGCGCTGCGGCCGTTCAGGTGCGGGCAGGCGTGCACGTGCACGTCCACCGCGCCTCGCAGGTAGTGAGCGCCATGGGCGGGCATGATGTCAGACCGTCTGTGAGGCGGGAACGAGAGCCGAGCGGATCGGCTTGCCGGGGCGTCGCCGTCCGAGACGACGTTCCAGGTAGGAGGCGAACGTGTTCAGCCCGTAGCAGAGGACGAAATACAGGACCAGGATCGTGCCGAAGCTGATCGCGGCGGAGAAGCCCTTCGTGTTCAGCACCTTGGCTGCGTAGGTCAGCTCCACAACGCCGATCTGCGACGCGATCGATGTGCTCTTCACGAGCCCGACCGAGTAGGTCATCGATGGCGGAATGATGATCGACCACGCCTGGGGCAGCACCACGAGCCGCAGAGCCTTGAGGCCGCCCATGTTCATGGTCTCGGCCGCGTCCCACTGGTTGCGGTGGATCCCCTCCAGGCCCGCCCGGACGTTCTCGGCGGAATAGGCGGCCGCGGAGAGCGCGACCGTCATCGCGGCGATCGTGAACATCGAGATGTCCGGCACGAGAAGCTGCAGGGCGAAGAAGACGCACATCAGCAGCACCAGGAACGGGATCCGCCGGAAGATCTCGACGTAGAGGGTCGCGAGCCAGCGCGCCGGGGCGAACGGCGTCAGGCGCGGGTGTCGCAGGACGGCCAGCCCGAAACCGGCCAGGAAGCCGATGCCGCACCCGACCAGCGAGAGGGCCGCCGTGTAGAGAAACGCGCGGCCGAGGAAGAGAAGGTTGTAGTAGCCGAAGAACCGCGGCGCCTCGTCCGTGAGGGTCTGCAGCATCAGGCGATCCTCCCCTTGATGCGGAAGGCGTAGCGCCCCAGCGCGTACAGGGCCGCACTGGCGACGATCGTCAGCACGATGTAGTAGACCGCGACGATCGAGAAGATCTCCAACGACCTGAACGTCTGCGCGTTGATGTTGTAGGCGCGCCCGGTGAGCTCTTCCACGCCGAAGATCGCCGCGATCGAGGTCGTCATGGTCAGGATGATGTATTGGTTCGACAGAGCCGGGTAGAGAACCCTGACGATGTGCGGCAGCACGACGTAGCGGATGATCTGGATGCGGGAGAAGCCCATCGCCTCCGCGGCATCCACCTCCGCCCGCCGGATCGAGGCGAAGCCGGCACGCTGGATCTCCGTCAGGTAGGCGCCGGCGTTCAGCGCCATGCCGATCGTCACGGCCGTGAAGGAATCGAGCACGATCCCGAAATCCGGCATCGCGAAGTAGATGAAGAAGACCTGCACGAGCAGCGGCGTGTTCAGGAAGAACACGACGTAGGCCCGCACGACGCGACGCACGATCGGTCCGCCGTATTGCAGGAGCGATGCGCAGACGAGGCCGATGACGAAGCCGGCCACGAAGGCGATCGCGGCGATCTGGAGGGAGAGCCAGGCCCCGGCGGCCAGCGTGCCGAGATAGGGCGTGACCTGGCCGAATTGGAAGGTGTAGCTCATGCCGCTTCCGCCCGGGCCGGAGGCAGGGCGCGTGCGGCGCGATCCGCATGGGCGAGGGCGGCTTCGAGACGCCGGTACTCTTCCGGCGGCAGCGGCGGGATCGGCGGGCGCGTCCGGCCGTTCCCCAGCCGTCCGAGGATCGTCAGGCAGGCCTTGAGCCGGGCGGTGGCGTAGGATCCCGGGCGCTCGCGATAGATCGCGACGGCAAGCGGATAGATCGCCTCGTGCCAGGCGCGGGCGGCGGTCCAGTCTTCCGCCTGAGCCGCGTGCCAGAGGGCGACCACCGCCTCCGGCACCACGGCGGCGAGGCTGACCTGGCTGCCTTCGGTGCCGAGGAGGTAGCAGGCGAGGAGATGCTCGTCGCCCGAGCCGAGCACGGCGACGTCCGGCCTGACGGCCTTCACGGCGCGGCGGTTCTGGTCGTAGGCGGCGGCCTCCCAGCTCCCTTCCTTGATGCCGACGACGCGGTCCGAGCGGACGAGGTCGAGAAGGGTCGGCACGGGGTAGGGCATCCCGCCCGCTCCGACCGGCGCCTGGTAGAGGACGATCGGAAGGGTGCAGGCGGACGCGACCGCCTCGTGATGCAGGCGCACGCCCTCCGGCGTCTGCCCGAGCGCCCAGGCATTGGGCGGGAAGACCAGGATCGCGTCCGCGCCCGCCGCCTCGGCGGCCGCCGCGTCGCGCGCGGCCTGCAGGCTCGATTCGGCGTTGATTCCGCTCGTGAGGAACACGCCGGGGCCGACGGCCGCTCGGATCAGGGAGACGACGCGGGACTTCTCGCCCGGATCGAGCACGAAGTTCTCGCCTGCGTGACCGTTGATCAGCAGGCCTTCGATCCCCGGAACCGCAGCGACCTCCGCGACGTGGCGGGCCAAAGCGGCCTCGTCGATCTCGTACCCGTCGCCGAATGGGCAGACCGTCGCTGCATGGATGCCCGCCAGACGCGTGGCCGGGGTCGGGTGAGCGAGGTCAGTCATGCGGGGACCGTTGGGGCCGGCTCTGCGAGCAGGCGGTCGAGAGGGAACAAGGGCAGGGCGGGTTCGCGGCCGAGAATGCGGTCGGCGAGGAGCGCGGCGATGTAGGGACCGCTCGTGTAGCCGGAGTGGACGCTGCCGATGGCGTAGGCATCCTCGTGGCCCGGGATCGGCCCGGCGATCGGCAGGGCGTCGGCCGTCTCGGCTTCCAGTCCCGCCCAGGCGCGCGCCAGCCTGCTGGCGGCGAGGCCCGGAACGGCATGGCAGGCGAGCCGTATGTTGCCGATCAGGCTTTCGGGCGCGAGCTCGACGCCGCCGCGCTCGCGGTCGCCTCGGCCCTGCCAGCCGCCGCCGATCACGACCGTGCCGTGCGGATACTGCTTCAGCGACAGGAGGCCGCTCGCGATGCCGACGACGGTCCGCATCACGGGCGCCATCCGTTCGGTCACGCCGAGCTGGTTCACCAGCACCTTGATGGGGACGCGCAGCCCGAACCAGGACAGCATCGGCTCGAGCCAGACGCCGCCAGCCAGCACGATGCGTCGGGCGCGGATCGTCTCGCCGGTCTTCGTCGTCAGGGCGTAGCCGCCGCCGGAGGGCTCGACGGCCGTCACCGGCGTGTTGTCCCGGATCGCGACCCCGGCCTCCCGGAGGGCCGCACCGTAGGCGAGCCCGGAGAGGTAGGCGTTCGCGAAGCCGTCGACCCGGCAATACCCCGCGAGGCGGACGCCCGGCCCGAGCCCCGGCTCGATCTCGGCCGCCCGGGCCGGCCCGACGAGCTCGATCGGCGCTCCCGCCTCCCGGCGTCTGCCGGCCCTATAGGCGAGCAGTTCCTCCTCGCCCTCCGTGAAGGCGAGCGAGAGCCCGTCGCAGACGACCACTCCGACATCGTGCCCGAGCCAGTCCCGTGCGGAGGCCCACATCGCGTGGGCCCGCAGCGCATAGGGAATGAGCGCGACGCGCGTCATCTGCATGGTCAGCGTCCCGGCATTCACGCCGGAGGCCTCCCGGAACAGATCGCCGCGCTCGACGAGGACGGTCTTCAGGCCGGCTCGGGCGCAGAGGAGGGCGACCGTGCCGCCATGCACGCCCGCGCCGACGACGGCGAGGTCGTAGGATGGAATCATAGGGGAGCCGGCTTCGGCACGGGGATGTCGCCGTAGTCGAAGGTCCCGACGAGGTCGGCGAGCGGCACGGGGCGGAGCGGCGGACGACCCGTCCACCACCCGACGGCGCCGCGCGTGCCGACCTGGAGGGTCACGATGTCGCCGGCCGTCTCGCCGCACATGCGACCTTGGCAAGGCCCCATGCCGCAGCGCGTGAACGCCTTCACCTGATCGAGCGTGCGGGCGCCCGCCTGCACGGCCTCCTCGATCTCCGCCCGGGTCACGTCCTCACATCGGCACACCACCGTCTCGGCCGGGACGGCCGCGATCTGGCCCGCCCGGGGCATCATCAGGCGGGACACGGCGTCGGAGAAGCGGCGATCGCGCCCGGCCTCCCGGAAGGCGGTCCGGCCGGCTACCTCGACGGCCTCCGCGCCCGAAAATCCCAGGTCGTGCGCGGCGGCGAGGCCGGCGAGCCGCCCCGTCCGGGCGGCCGGGCCGGCACCCGCGATCCCCGCGCCGTCGCCGGCCGCATAGAGGCGGGGGATGGTCGTCCTGCCCCAACGATCCCGCTTCGGAACCCAGCCGCCACGCTCGGGGACGTGCACGTGCTCCGCCCGCAGCACCTTCGCGATCTCGCCCCCGGGCACCAGGCCGTTGCCCACGGCCATGACGTCGGCCTCTTCCCAGCGCAAGCGCGCGAGGTCGGGAGCTCCGTTCCGGGAAAGCGGCGCGACCCCGACGCGCGTCAGCGCGGTCTCGCCCTCCGCGGCCACCACCGCGTGGCCGAACAGCACGGGCACGCGCGCGGCCGCGATGCGGGCGGCCCACGCGGCTCCCTGGGCGAGGAGGGACGGCTTCGTCGCGAGACGAGGCGTGGCCCTCAGCCAGTCGGCCGGGCTGGAGACGTCGACGAGGCCGACGACGCATCCGCCCGCGGCCAGGATCTTGGCGGCCACCGCCGCGAGCAGCGGTCCCGCGCCGGCGACGACGATGCGCCGGCCCGGCACCCGGCCTTCGGTCTTGAGCAGGACCGTCGCGGCGGCGAGGCCGATCACGCCGGGAAGCGTCCATCCGGGAAAGGGCACGATCCGCTCGTACGCGCCCGTGGCGGCGACGAGCGCCTGGGCCCGGACCGTCTCCGGTCCGTCCGGCCCGAGGGCGTCGATGCGGAAGCGCTCCGTCACCGACCAGATCCGGCGTCCGAGGCGCAATGCGACGTCGGAGGCGGCCAGGGTCGACCGCAGCGTCTCTCCGTCGCGTTCGACGCAGGCGCGGCCTGCCGGCGTGCGGGGCGCGCGGTAGATCTGGCCGCCGGCTTCCTCCTGTTCGTCGAAGAGGACGACGCGGGCTCCGGCTTCGGCGGCCGCGATGGCGGCGGCGCAGCCGGCCGGGCCGGCGCCGATCACCGCGAGGTCGAAGACGGTCGGATCGCTCATGCGGCGAGGCCCGGCCTCGACACGGCCATTCCGTCCCGCGCCGCCACGAGACAGGCCTGGCGCACGACCCCGTCGATCGTCAGCACGCATTCCTGGCACACGCCCATGAGGCAGAACGCGCCGCGCGGCGTGCCGGCGCGCGGCGAACGCCGGAGCGCCCGCACCCCGTTCGCCAGGAGCAGGCTGGCCACGGTCGATCCGGCAACACCGCTCAACGCCTCTCCATCGAGAGTGATCGTGACGGTGCCGATTTCGGCGGAAGCGGGCATCGGGGGACGAGGATGTGCCTTTACACGGAAACAGGATTGTATACCGTCTGTGGACCGTGGGGCAACCGTTTGGCCCCGCTGCCCGCGTCGACTACTTGCACGGAGATCGCGTTATGGTTCGTCGGTTAGCCCTCGCGCTCAGTCTCGGTCTGGCGGCCGTGACCGCGTTCGGACCTCTGGGGGCGGCCGCCCGGTCCCTGGACGACATCCTGAAGTCGGGCACGCTGAAGGTGGGTGTGAACCCGACCCTCCCGCCGCTCGGAAAGTTCGACGACAAGAACGAGATCACCGGCTTCGACGTCGATTTCGCCAACGAGGTCGGCAAGATGCTCGGCGTGAAGGTCGAGATCGTGCAGACCGGCTCGCCGGACCGCATCCCGTTCGTCGCCTCCGGCAAGATCGACGTCGTGATGGGCGCGATGACGCGCAATCCGGAGCGCGCCAAGGTGATCGACTTCACGGTTCCCGTGCACACCGAGGTGTTCGGCGTGCTCACCACCGAGGCCAAGCCGTTCAAGGACTGGAAGGAGCTCAACAGCCCGTCCGTCACGCTGATCCAGGTCCGGGGCACCACGCCCGTCAAGTTCGTGGAGGACAACCTGAAGCAGGCGAAGGTCACGCTGCTCGACAACTACCCCGATGCGGTCCGAGCGCTGGCCCAGGGACGGGGGGACGCCATGGTCGACGTCATCGACTTCGTGGGCGAGCAGATGAACCTGCACAAGACCGTCAAGTGGCGGATCGTCGATACGCCGGTGGACGTCTATTACTGCTCCATGGGGCTGGCCAAGAACGCCACCGGCCTCAAGGACTGGCTGAACGTCGCCATCTTCGAGATGCACCGCCGCGGACGCACGGACGCGCTGTGGGAGAAGTGGTTCGGCATGAAGATGATCAATCCGACCGGCTTCACGCCCTACTTCTAAGCCGGATCCTCGACGGCGGCAGGGCGGCGTCGGCGCCGCCCTGCCGCCAGGCTGCTCCCGACCAGACCACATCCCGATCGCAATGGCCTTCCTCGAAATCCGGAACCTGTCCGCCTCCTACGGCACCGTGCCGGTCCTGAGCGACGTCTCGCTGTCGGTGGAGCGGGGCGCCATGCTGGGCCTGATCGGGCCGTCGGGGTCGGGGAAATCGACGCTGCTGCGGTCCCTCGTCGGCCTGCTGCCGCCCCGTTCGGGCCAGGTCCTGGTCGGAGGAACCGCCATCGACTACGGGCGACGCGAGGATCTGAAGGCGGTCCGCGACCGCTTCGCGATCGTCTTCCAGCAATTCAACCTGTTCCAGAACATGTCCGCGATCGAGAACGTGACGATCGCGCCCGTGAAGGTGAAGGGCCGACCCAAGGAGGAGGCCCGGGCCGACGGAGAGCGGCTGCTCGCCAAGGTCGGGCTCGGTCACAAGCTCGACGCCTATCCGGACGAGCTGTCGGGCGGTCAGCAGCAGCGCGTCGCCATCGCCCGCGCGCTCGCCCTCAGGCCCGACGTGCTGCTTCTCGACGAGGTCACGGCCTCGCTCGATCCGGAGCTCGTCAGCGAGGTGCTGGACACCATCCGGGGGCTCGCGGCCGACGGGATGACGATCCTCATCGTCTCGCACGAGATGAGCTTCATCCGGGGCGCCTCGAGCGAGGTCGCCTTCATGGCCGATGGCCGGGTGGTCGAGATCGGGGACCCGGCGACCATCTTCGCAGCGCCTCGCGAGGGTCGAACGCGGGACTTCGTCGACAAGATCCTCCACCACTGAGGTGGGACGGCCACTTCCTCCCGCCTACCTCGCGGGGGCGGCCCTGATGGTGCTGTCCGTCACCCTGACGAGCTGCCTCGACACGATCCTGCGGATCCTCTCGGCCCGGCACGATCCGATCTTCCTCGCCTGGGGGCGCCATATGGTGCAGGCCGGCGCCCTCGCGGCGATGGCGCCCTGGCTCGGACCGGCCCGCGTGTTCCGGACCACGCGGCTCCGGCTCCAATTCGGGCGGGGCGTGTGCCTTCTCGCCTCGACCGTCTTCATCATCCTCGCGCTGCAGCGCCTCTCGATGGCGCAGAGCTACGCCATCGCGTTCTCGACGCCGCTCGTCGCGATCGGGCTCGCGGCGCTGATCCTGCGGGAGCGTGCCACGGCGCGTCAGCTCGCGTGCATCGGCGGCGGCTTCCTCGGCGTGCTGGTCTCGCTGGACGTGACGGCGCCGAGCGCGTCGCCGGCGCTTCTCCTTCCGTTGGCCATGGCCCTGTTCAACGCCGGCTTCCAGGTCCTGACGCGCCTGGGCGGACGCGACCAGGATCCCTATTCCCTGATCTTCTACGGGGCGTTCTCGGCAGCGCTCACGGCGACACCGCTCCTGCCGTGGACGGCCGGGCCGATCGGGGCGGCCGACCTCGGCCTCCTGGCGATCGGCGGCCTGTTCGGCACGGCGGGACACCTGTGCCTGGTCCACGCCCTCCGACTGGCGCCCACGGTGATCGTGTCGCCGATGGTGTACCTGCAGCTCGTCGCCGTGAGCCTGCTCGGATACGGTCTCTTCGGCGAGGTGCCGAGCCTGCCGACCGTGATCGGCGGCCTCATCGTGGCGATCAGCGGGATCGCCCTGCTGCGCTCGCCGGTCAGGTGACGCTGGCGACCGTGAAGCGGGTCAGCGAACGCAGATGCGCCTGCACGGCCCGTCTGGCCCGCCGGGCGTCGCCCGATTCGAGCGCGGCGAGAATCTCCAGATGCTCCGTCGAGTCCGGCGCCAGCCGGTCCGACAGCCGCGCGATCTCGAAGAGGCGCGTCGTGACGCGGAGCGAGGCGATCATCTGGGCGAGGACGGCGTTCCCGCAGGCTTCCGCGTAGAGCCTGTGCACCCTGTCGTCCGAGCGCCAGTGCGCGTCCGTATGGTAGGTGGTCGCCGCCATGAGCTCGGCGATCTCCCGGCGGACGGCCGCGATGCTGCCCGGCGACACGCGGTCGATCGCCAGGGCGGCCGCTTCCGATTCCAGGATCTCGCGCACCTTGAGGCTCTGGAGGTATTCGGCGAGATCCACCGAGCGGACCATGAAGGAGCGATTGGCCGCCTTGATGACGAGCCCTTCGCCTTCCAGCCGCTGCAGAGCCTCGCGAAGCGGCGTGCGGGACAGACCCAATCCTTCGGCGAGCTTCGCCTCGACGATCGGAACGCCGCCTTTGAGGCGACGCGTCCTGATCAATTCCGAGATGCTGTTGTAGGCGAGGTTCGAGAGGTTGTAGCCGGATCTGGCAGGGCCGGGCTCCGGCACGGCGCTCTCGTCCGCCTCGTCCGCGGCGTCGTCTCGACTGGCCCCGGCCATCCGCTTGCACTCCCTCCGTCAGGCGACGGTCCCGGCTCCTGGTAGCGTCAGGAGGCGACGCGGAGTCTCGACGAGAAGGGTATCGATCTCGCCCTGTCCGAACCCTCGCTCGCGCATGAGCGGAACCACGTTCTCCAGCAGATGACCATAGCCGTGCCCCCCCTGCGACTTCAGCCGGGCACGGGTGCAGATGTCATGGGAGACCGCCATGTGGTCGCCGAGCCCGGCGTCGAACAGGCGGCGGATCGATCGCAGGCGCATCCAGTCCGTCGGGAGATCGGCCACGCCCGCCCAATACTTCGACGTCTCGATGCCGAAGAAGTCGAACTCCACGACGCAGCCGCAGCGTGCGAGCGAGAGAACCTCGCCGTCGTCGAAGAACGTTCGGTCCATGTGGTCGATGATCGTGCGCGAGACGTCGCCTCCGGCCTTGTCGACGATCCGCAGGATCTCGAACGGCGCGTCGGGATGGCGGCCGGGATGGATGGTGAGGGCCGCCCCCGTTCCGGCCTGCGCCCGCGCCGCCGCTTCGAGGCAGCGGCGCTCGAACGGGTGGAGGGGCCAGGAGCACCCGATCTCGCCGATGAGGCCGCAGCGGACGGCCGTGCCCCAGGCGCCTTCCGCGAGCTGGCGGAGAAGGACCTCCTCCAGCGCCTCGGAGGGAAGGCCGAGCGTCTCGTCGTCCTGGAACTCCGCCGTGTAGAAGCCCGCACCCAGCACGACATGCACGCCGCTCTCGCGCGAGACCGTGGCGAGCCCGGCCGGATCGGGCACGATGCCGCCCGTGGTCACGTCCACGATCGTTCCGCCGCCCGCCTCCCCGAAGTCCCCGGCCTCGGCGATCGCGCGATCCGGGTCGTTCAGACGATAGTTTCCGCGCACTCCCGCCGGCCGGTACGTCGCGGCGAACGCGTTGCCCAGCGTGATCTCGGTGTCCGGTTCGGAGCCGGCGCGTTCGCCCGGTGGGCGCAGGTCGCAGAGAAGATGCTCGTGCATCAGGACCGAGCCGAGCGCTGCCGGCGCGATCGGCCCCAGCACCGTCATGACGTGGCTTTGGTTCACCGACGCGACTTCCTGCGATGTTTGCATACAGATCGTATGCCAGGCCGGAGCCTGCGTCGACCGCTGGGGTAGGCGCGATACGGAGGCGTCCGCACCATCGCTGCATTTGGCTGCATAGCGGGGAGGCTGCGAGCGCCTCGGCGTAGCGTCGACGACGTCTCGAACCGGACTTGGAAGGTCCGTTCGCTGTGGGGATCAAACCCATCGGAACGACGGCAGCTTGATCGGTTGCTTTTTATGGTCTTTCTTTGGTTCGTTCCAAGCGCAAGATGCGGATGGCGGAACGTGGCTCCGTTGTTCGACTCGGTTCTTGTCCTGCGAGTGAGACGATCGATCCAGATCGGATCACCAGGGTCAGAAGCATTGGGACGAGTGAGCCCAACGTGGCGGTAGGCTCAAAGCGAGTCGCTGCAGGTTCGGCTGCTCGAGGCTTTTTGCCATTACTGACCAAGATGTTTTGACATCAACGGGAGATCAGCAATGAGCGCAGCCCAGATGAGAGTGACGTCGCGTTATTACAAAGGTGAGGCTATCATTCACCTAAAATACTCGTATAGCTCCGCTAACACTTGGTATTGCCCATCAGGCGCTTTGATTGGGGCCAATGGCGGCACATGGGATGTGGGTAGAGTCAACGGAAATATCTGGCTTGAGAGCGGTGAAGATATGATCGTGCACTGCAATAGCGTCGCTGTTCCAGACATGGTCGGTTACCCGTTCAACGAAGATTTCAAGAACCGGGTTGGTCAGGCATATTGCTGGAAGAGAGACTCGCCCTTTTACTACGGTCGCGACCTTGCGCTAGGCGTGCAGGATGTTTGTTGGTGGACCCTGATTAGCTGCTGACGACCATCGAAAAGTGCAAGTGCGGAAGAGTTCTACGACCTTCTGCATATTCAAAGCAGCGAAATTTCTTATGCAGGAACTGCAGCCAATTCGGCGAACGATACGACATTATTAAAAAGGAAAGCTTATTTCGCCAGGGCTCATCCAAACGGACGAAGTTCGTCGGTTGCGAGCCGATGCCTCCCTTCCTCGCTTTGAGACGGCCGATTCCACGCAGCGACCGCGCAACCCTCTTTGGGTGAAGGGCTGAGGCA
>JAEUAC010000219.1 GCA_019695455.1 Methylorubrum extorquens
CGTGAGGGCCGGACCCGCACGACCGCCCCTCCCCTCGCGATGCCGAGGAGCAGCCGGAGGCCGCGCCCCGACGCACGCACGGCCGTCGGGCGTCCTTCGAGGCTCCGCTTCTCACCGCATCTCGGGATGACGAATTCGGGTTCGTCGAACCGGCTGCTCGGGTCGGGATCTCGAGCCCGACCGCCCGGTCCGGTCACGCCTTCCGGCCGGCCGCCCAGGCGCGCATCGCGCGGATCCAGCCGAGCCCGTCCTCCGTCCGGCCCGCGGGACGATACTCGGCCGCGAGCGCGCCCGCGTAGCCGACCTCGCGCACCGCCTTCACGGCCGCCGCGAGGTCGAGCGTGCCGGTTCCCGGCTCGTGCCGGCCCGGATTGTCGGCGAACTGGACGTGCCCGATCCGCGATCCGGCCAGGCGGATCGCCTCCACGAGGTCCGGCTCCGTGCGGGCCATGTGGTAGAGGTCGAACTGGAAGCCGACGCGGTCGTCGCCCTGCCCGGCGAGGAACCGCAGGGCCTTGTCGAGGCTGTCGAGCCAGAAGCCCGGCATGTCGAACGGGTTGATGGCCTCGACCACGGTCGCGACGCCGATCTCGTCCATCAGGTCGGCCGCGCGCCCGACATTGTCGGAGAAGACGCGCGCCGTGACCGAATCGGCCTGTCCGAGCGGCGGCACGCCGGCCAGCACGTTCAGCTTCTGCACCCGCAGGATGTCGGCGTAGCGGACCGCGTCCTCGAGCCCGGCCGCGAAGGCGCCGCGCTCGGCCGCGTCCGAGGCCCGGCCGTTGCCGCCGCGCGCATCGGAGGCCGGCGCGTTGATGAGGATCACGGGCAGGTCGCCCGCGGCGCGGCGGAGCACCTCCGCCTCGACCTCGTAGGGAAACTGGATCTCGACGCCGTCGAACCCGGCCCGGGACGCGGCCTCGAACCGCTCGACGAGCGGGACTTCCGTGAACATCATGGAGATGTTGGCGATGAGCTGCATGGTTCTCGTCCGACCCGCTTGCGGCACCCCTCCCGCCATCGATACTCGGAAGCATGGCTGTGGGAAAGGAACGGATGGCCCTTCGCTCTGACGTCACGCGGCACGGGATCGAGCGGACCCCCCATCGCGCCTTCATGCGGGCCATGGGGCTCGACGACGACGCCATCGCGCGCCCCATGATCGGCATCTGCTCGATGAAGGGCGAGACGACGCCCTGCAACATGACGCACGGCCCGCAGGCCGCCGCCGCCGCCGAGGGCGTGGGACGGGCCGGCGGCACGCCGCGCGAGTTCACGACGATCTCCGTCTCGGACGGGATCGGCATGAACCACGAGGGCATGAAGTTCTCCCTCGTCTCGCGCGAGCTGATCGCCGATTCGATCGAGGCGGTCGTGCACGGCCACGCCTATGACGGGCTCGTCGCCTTCGGCGGCTGCGACAAGACGCTGCCCGGCGCCATGATGGGGCTCGTCCGCTGCAACGTGCCGGGCGTCTTCGTCTATGGCGGCGCCGCCCTGCCCGGCCGCTTCGCGGGCCGCGACGTGACCGTTCTCGACGCCTACGAGGCCGTCGGCGGCGTCATGACGGGCGCGCTCGACCCGTCCGTGCTCGACGCCATGGAGCGGGTCTCCAAGCCGTCGATCGGCGCCTGCGCCGGGCAGTTCACGGCGAACACGATGGCGATGGTCTCCGAGGCGCTGGGCCTCTGCGTGCCGAATTCCGCCATGGTGCCGGGCGTCTACGCGGAACGGCTCGGCATCGCGCGCCGGGCGGGCGAGCTCGTCCTCGCGATCCTCGCCCGGGGCGGGCCCCTGCCGCGCGACCTCGTCACCCGGGCCTCGCTCGAGAACGCGGCCGCCATCGTGGCCGCGACCGGCGGCTCGACCAACGCGGCGCTCCACATCCCGGCCATCGCCCACGAGGCCGGCATCCGCTTCACGGTCGACGACGTGGCGGCGGTGTTCGCCCGCACGCCGCTCATCGGCGACCTGCGGCCCGGCGGGCGCTTCCTCGCCATGGACGTCCACGAGCGGGGCGGCGTCTCCGTCATCCTGCGGGCCCTGATCGCGTCGGGCCACGTCGACGGCACGGTGCCAACCGTCACGGGCCGCCCGCTGGCCGAGGAGCACGGCGCGGCGCCGGATCCGGACGGCACCGTGATCCGGTCCGTCGCGGACGCGATCCGGCCCGACGGCGGCCTCGTGGTGCTGAAGGGCAACCTCGCGCCGGCCGGCGCCCTCCTCAAGGTCGCGGGGCTCGCCTCCACGACCTTCGAGGGCACGGCCCGGGTCTTCGATTCGGAGGAGGATTGCGCGGTCGCGATCCGGTCCCGCGCCTATGCGGCGGGCGACGTGCTGGTGATCCGCTACGAGGGGCCGCAGGGCGGGCCCGGCATGCGGGAGATGCTGGGCGTGACCGCCCTCATCTACGGCCAGGGCATGGGCGAGAAGGTCGCGCTGCTCACCGACGGGCGCTTCTCGGGCGCGACCCGCGGGATGTGCATCGGCCACATCGCGCCGGAGGCCGCGACGGGCGGTCCCCTCGCCCTGGTCGCGACGGGCGACCGCATCCGCGTCGACGGCGGCGCCCGCCGGCTCGACCTCCTGGTGGACGAGGCCGAGATGGCGCGCCGCCGCGCGGCCTGGACGCGCCCGCCCGGGCGCCATGCCGCGGGCCTGCTCGCCAAGTACGCCCGCCTCGTCGGCGGCGCGGACGCGGGCGCCGTGACCCATGCGGGCGGCGCACACTGGACCAACCCGGCCGGCGAGGTGGGCCTGTGAGCGCGACCGACACGCCGCTGGGCTATGTCGGCCTCGGCCTCATGGGCGGGCCGATGACGCGCCGCCTCCTCGCGGCCGGGTGCCGGGTGACGGCCTGGAACCGCTCGGCCCCGAAGCTCGACGACGCGGTGGCGGCGGGTGCCGACCGGGCGGACGGCCCGGCGGCCGTGATGGCGGCGAGCGCATTCGTCTTCCTCAACCTCACCGACACGGCGGCCGTGGAGGCCGTCTGCTTCGGGCCGGGCGGGCTCGCCGAGGCGGACGGGCGGGGCAAGCTCGTCGTCGATTTCTCCTCCATCCGGCCGGACGCGACGGTGGCCTTCGCGGCCCGGCTCGCCGCGCTGAACGGGGCGGCCTGGATCGACGCGCCCGTCTCGGGCGGCACGGCGGGCGCCGCCGAGGGCACGCTCGCCATCATGGCGGGCGGGGACGCGGCGACGCTCGACCGCGTCCGCCCGGTCCTGGCGCTGCTCGCCGCCCGCGTCACCCATATGGGCCCGCTCGGCGCCGGCCAGACGACCAAGCTCTGCAACCAGATGATCGTCGGCACGGCCATGGCCGTGCTGGCGGAGGCGAGCCGCCTCGCCCGCAACTCGGGGATCGACCCGGCCCGCCTGCCGGAGGCGCTGGCCGGCGGGTTCGCGGATTCGAAGCCGCTCCAGCTCTTCGTGCCCCGCATGGCGGCGGGGCTGCACGACCCGCCGATCGGCCATGCCTACACGATCCTGAAGGACCTCGACGCGGCGCTCGACGCCGCCCGCGAGACGGACACGGCGGCGCCCGTCAGCGGGCTCGCGGCGCAGCTCTTCCGCATGCTCGTCGCCCGCGAGGGCCCGGAGGCGGACGCGCTGCGCATCTTCGGGCTCGGCGAGCCGCGCCCGGGCGGCTGAACCTGCAAGGGCGGGCTTGCCGGGACGCAAGAACTCCGCGCTTGACGGTCGCGGGGCCGCGGCGGATCACGCAGCCACAGTCGAGACGAGGAACGGACACACATGGTCTACGCCACCGGCAGCACGGGATGGGCGCCGCGC
>JAEUAC010000106.1 GCA_019695455.1 Methylorubrum extorquens
GGTAGAACGGGCTCAGCGCCGCCGCGTCGAGGCTGCGGGCCGGCGCGTCGAGGACGATGCGGCCGGCCTCCAGCACCACGATCCGGTCGGTGTGGGCGAGCGCCAGGGCGACGTCGTGGAGGGCCACCACCAGGGTTTCGTGGCCGCGGGCCATCTCGGCGAGCACGGCCGCGCCCTGCATCCGGTCGAGCGCCGAGACCGGCTCGTCGCCGACGAGGATCGGCCGCCCGTTGTAGAGCGCGCGGGCGACCGAGACCCGCTGCTGCTGCCCGCCCGAGAGCGCACCGGCCTTCGCGCGGATCGTCTCGGCCAGCCCGACGCGGGCCAGCACCGCGCGGATTTCGGCGAGGTCGGCGGCGGCCGGCCGCACCAGGGTGCGCAGGTTGTGCAGGGTCGAGCGGCGGTCGAGCCGGCCCATGTAGACGTTGTGGAACACCGACAGCGTCCGCACGAGGGCCGCCGCCTGCGGCACCAGGGCGACCCGATCCAGCGCCTGGGCCTGGATCAGGCCGATCAGCGTCGACTTGCCGGCCCCCGAGCGCCCCATCAGCGCGACCCGCTCGCCCGCGTCGATGGTCAGGTCGATGCCGGAGAGCACCGGGCGCCCGTCGTAGGCGGCGCCCGCATCCACCAGCCGGATCGCAGGTTCGGCCATCGGTCCGGTCAGTCGAGCAGGCCGGTGGACTGGCCCACGGCGATCAGCGGCGCGTAGGCCGCGTTGTCGACGGGAATGAACTTCGAGCGCCCGAACGGCTCCAGGATCGCCGGATCGGCGATGCCGACCAGCGCCGCCCGCAGCCGCTCGGTGAAGCCCTCGCCGTAGATCGCGTCGACGTCGCCGCGCACGGTCCACTGGTAGTCGGGGAAGGTCGGGCTCTCCCAGATCACCGAGACCGCTTGTGGGTCGACCTTGCCGGCTTTGGTGTCGAGGTCCCAGACCGAGTAGTCGACCGCGCCGACGGCGAAGGCCCCCGACTGCACGAGCTGGATCGTCCGGCTGTGGTCGCCCGAGAAGCCCACCGTCGGGAAGACCTGCTCGGGGGTCTTGCCGGGAAAGGCCTGCCGGATGAAGTATTCCGGCATCAGCCGGCCCGAGGTCGAGGCGCGGGAGCCGAAGGTGAAGCTCCTGCCCGCGATGTCCTTCGGGAAATCCTTGGACGGCTGGAGGCCCGTCTTCCCGTTGGCGATGAGGTAGGTCTTGAAGGCGGCGTCCTCCGCCCCTTGCGCGATCGCCCGGGAGCCCGGCACCGCCTTGCGGGCCTGCACGCCGGTGAAGCCGCCGAACCAGGCGAGCTGTACCTGCCCGTTGGTGAAGGCGGTGACGGCCGCCGGGTAGTTCTTCACCGGGATGTACGCCACCTTCACGCCGAGCTTGGCCTCGAGATAGCGCGCGACCTTGCCGAAGCGCTCGACCAGACGGCTCTCGTCCTGGTCCGGGATCCCGGTGAACACGAAGGCGGGCTTGGCGCCCTGCGCGGAGGCCGGGCCCGAAACGGCGGCGCCGACGAGGGCCGCCAGGACCAGAATTCGCAATCCGTCGATCATGCTTCGTCCCCATGCCCCATCGACCGCCACGGCCGTGGACCTCCGTCCCTGTCGACGACCAGCCCTAGCAGAGCACGGGCGGGGGACGCCATGGATGCGGCAGCGGCACGGTCTCGATCGAACCCGATATCGCTCCCGCGGGGCGCTGCGATCGTCCGTCGACACTTATGCGTCCGCCGGACGGTGCCGCCGGGGCGACGGGCGACCGCGCGGACCCGGCGCGACGCGCAGCCGTCACGATGCCTTGAGCGAACGGAACCCGCCCTGCCGAACCGCGTTCCGGCCAACGATCGAACGATCATGGACGGAAAACCAACATGAAGAAGATTCTCCTCGGCGCGACCCTGGCCATCGGCCTGCTGGCCGGTTCGAACATGCCGGGCCACGCCGCGCCCGGCGACGGTCTCAGCCGCGACGCGGCAGCAACCGGCAACAGCAACTTCGCCGGCCAGCATCGCATGGCGCGCCGCGGCAGCATGATGGCGCGCCCGCACATGATGCGCCGCCACCGCCATCACCGCCGCCATCGCTGAACCGATCCCGGCAGCCCCGCGCGATCGTCTTCCGCGATCTCCGGATCACGGAAGACGATCGCACCCGCCGTGTCGTCGCCCCGCCGAGTGGTCGCATCGTCCACCTGCGAGCCGGCTCCCGCCGCGCTCGAGAAGGCTCTAGGCCGCCGCCGCCGCATCGAGCAGCCACGCGATCCGCCCGCGGCTGGTCACACGAGCGGCCGGCAGGTCCTCGCCGGCAGCGAGCCGTCGAAGCGCCTCGCGCTTGCCCGCGCCGCTCACCAGGAACAGGACCAGGGCCGAGGAGGCCAGAGCCGGGAAGGTCAGCGTCACCCGCGGCACGAAGGGCGCGAGCCCCGCTTCCGACACGGGGGCGACCAGCGCCTCCGTCTCGGACAGGGCGGGCTTGCCGGGAAACAGCGAGGCGGTGTGCCCGTCCTCGCCAAGGCCGAGCAGGACGCAATCGAACAGCGGACGGGCCGGGTCGAGCCGGTCGGCGCCGTAGAAGTCCAGCAGCGTGCGCGCGTAGGCCCCGGCCGCGGCCGCAGGCCCGAGGTCGGTCGGGATGAAATGCAGGTGCGCCGCCGGGACCGCCGTCCCCTGGCCGAAGGCCTCGCGCACCATGCGCACGTTGCTGTCGGCATGGTCCCACGGCACTGCGCGGTCGTCGCCGAAGAACCAGTGCACCCGGTCCCACGGCACGCGGCCGACATAGGCCGGGCCGGCGAGCAGCGCGTAGAGCCGCTTCGGCGTCGAGCCGCCGGAGAGCGCGATCGCGATCCGCTCGGCCGGGGACGCCTCGCAGGCCGCGATCAGGCGTTCGGCGGCCTCGCGGGCCACCGCGTCGGCGTCGGGCAGGACCACGGAATCGGGCGGCAACGCGCCCGTCATGACGCCTTGCGTCATGACTTCTTGGGCTCCTGGTGGCCGCCGAAGCCCTTGCGCATCGCCGACAGCATCTTGTCGGCGTAGGAGGCGTCCTCGCGCGAGCGGAAGCGGCGGTAGAGCGCGTTCGAGAGCACGGTGGCCGGGACGGATTCCTCGATCGCCGCGTTGATCGTCC
>JAEUAC010000011.1 GCA_019695455.1 Methylorubrum extorquens
TGGCTGGGGGACCTGGATTCGAACCAGGACTAGCGGAGTCAGAGTCCGCGGTTCTACCGTTAAACTATCCCCCAACTCGGCCGGCCTTCGATCGGACGGCCCGAGCTGGATCGCGAGGCAGGGTCGGTTGCGACCGCCCGCGATGCTGCCGGCCCCAATAGGGTGGTTTGCCCGAAGGGTCAACGGGGTGGCCGCGGGGCGGTGGTGCCGAGGCCGGCGACCGTGCGCTGTCCCGCGGCCGGCTCCGTCGTTCGTCCGGCCCGGGCCCGCGCCGCGGCCGGCCTGGTCGGGCGGGAGCGTCGCGGTCTCCTAAAACGGGGGCGTGGCGACCTTCGGCCGCCTTGCCGAACGGCCGTGGTCCAGGCATGGTGGCCGCATGTCGCCGATCGTCATCCCGCTCGCGCTGCTCGTCCTCGCCGTCATCGGGGCGGCGCTCGTCGTCGTCGCGGTGGGCATCTACAACCGGCTGGGCCTTCTCACGGCGACCCTCAAGGAGCTGAAGGACCTCGCGGTCGGCAGCCAGGGCGAGCTCGTGAAGACCAAGGAAGGCATCGGCAAGGTCCATTCGGACCTCGGCCGCCTGGTCTCGTCCGCGAACGTGACGTCCGAGCTCGTCCGCTCGGCGAGCCGCCTGCCGACGCGCTGAGCGCGCGCGGCGCTCAGGCGCCGCTCATCCCGACGATCGTCCGGAACAGGTCGGATCGCGCGTCGACCAGCTCGTCCAGCACGTCGAAATGGTTGCGGCCTGGCACGTCCAGCATCGTGGGCGAGAGCTCCGCCCAGTCCGCGGCGAGCCGGCTCGATTGCCGGTGGAACTCCGCCGATTCCGCCCCGCCGACGACCAGCGCCAGCGGCGCGCGGCTGCGGGGCCGGGTGCCCGTCAGCGCGAGCGTGGCCGCGACGTCGGGATCGAGGCGCAGCGCCTCGTTCATGGTGGTGTGGATCAGGGGCGCGAGGTCGAACACGCCGGAGATCGGGACCGCCCCGGCCAGGGGATCGGCCGGCAGGCCGTGCGCCGCCCAGTCGGTCGCGAGATGGAGCGCCGCGAGGTAGCCGCCGGCCGAATGGCCCGCGACCACGAGGCCGCGCCGCTCGCGCGCGTCCAGGACGTCGCGGTGGAGGGCGACGAAGGCGCGCCGCGTCGCCTCCGCGATGCGGGGCAGCGCGACGTCCGGGCAGAGCGGATAGGTGAGAAGCGCGACCGACAGCCCCCGGGCCAGGAAGGCGTCCGCCACCCAGGAGAAGTCGTCCTTGGAGAAGGCGCGGAAATAGCCGCCGTGGATGAAGAGGACGCAGCCCCGCGGGTCCGCCGGCCGGAACAGGTCCAGGACCTCGCGCGGATGCTCGCCGTAGCGGTGCGTCGTCGGCGGGTGGCGCGTCCGGGTGGCGAGCGCGCGCGCGGGCCAGGCGGCGTAGATGCCGACCGCGTCGGGCACGAGGACGCGCGGGTTGTATTCGCGCTCGTGCCAGGGATCCACGGCCGCGCTCATGGGCGGCCGGAGGGGGCGATAGGGCGGCCCGGACGGCCGCCCGGGCGCGTCAGCCGCGCTGGCCCATGGTGAAGAAGTCGTAGGGCAGTTCGGCCACACGGAACCATTGGTTCTGCTTCTCCCGGAACGCGTTCCAGTGCTCGTAGATCGCCCGGAAGCCCGGGTTCGAATCCGCGATCTCCTTGTAGAGGAGATAGGCCTGCTTGTAGCTCTCCTCCATCACGTCGCGCGGGAAGGCCCGGAGCTGCGCGCCGGCCGCCACGAGGCGGCGGAGCGCGTCCGGGTTGTCGGCGTCGTACTTCGAGACCGTGAAGACGTTCGATTCGGCGCAGGCCGCCTCCAGGATGGCCCGGTAGGCGGCCGGGAGCGCGTTGAAGGCGTCGAGGTTCGCGAGCACCGTCGTCTGGGCGGAGCCCTCCCAGAAGCCCGGGTAGTAGTAATACTTGGCGACCTTCACGAAGCCGAGCTTCTCGTCGTCGTAGGGGCCGGACCACTCGACCGCGTCCAGCGTGCCGCGCTCCAGCGCCGGGTAGATGTCGCCGCCGGCGATGACCTGCGGCGTGACGCCGAGCCGCTGCATCACCTGTCCGCCCATGCCGGCGATGCGGAACTTGAGGCCCTTCAGGTCGGCCACGCTCTTGATCTCGTTCCGGAACCAGCCGCCCATCTGGGCGCCCGTGTTGCCGGCCGGGAAGTTGATGACGTTCGACTTCTTCATGAAGTCGCGGATGAGGGGCAGGCCGCCGCCGTTCAGCATCCAGGCATTGTGCTGGCGCACGTTGAAGCCCCACGGGACGTTCGCCTCGAACATCCAGGTCGGGTCCTTGCCGATGTTGTAGGACGACAGCGTGTAGGCGCATTCGACCGTGCCGTTCTGCGCCGCGTCGAGCACCTGCAGGCCGCCCACGATCTCGCCCGCGGCGAAGACCTGGATCTGGAAGCGGCCGTCGGTCGCGGCCGCGACCCGCTCGGCGATGCGGACGCCCGCGCCGTACAGCGTGTCGAGCGACTTCGGGTACGACGAGGCCATCCGCCAGCGGATCGTCGGGGCGGCCTGCGCGATGGCGGGCGCCGGCAGGGCGGCCGCGGCGAGCGCGCCGCCGGTGAGAAGCTTGCGTCGATCCATGCTCGGGGTTCCCGTCGTTTCCTCGAAGACGTGCGCTTGCGGGCGCATCTCGGGCCCCTGTGCCCGAGAACGGGACCGATGGCCAGCGCGAAGCGTCGCGCCGCCGCCGCCCTCTCCTCGGGCCGGGGCCCGCCGCTGGCGCGGCGGATCAGGCGGGCGCGAAGATCTTGCCCGGGTTCATGATGCCGAGCGGATCGAGCGCGGCCTTCACGGCCCGCATGGTGAGCACGTTGTCGCCGTGCTCGCGGAGCAGGAAGTCCTGCTTGCCCTGGCCGATGCCGTGCTCGCCCGTGCAGGTGCCGTCCATGGCGATGGCGCGCGCGTTCAGCCGGTCGATGAAGGCCTTGATGCGCGCCATCTCGCCCGCATCCTCCACCATGCCCATGACCGAGACGTGGAAGTTGCCGTCGCCCACGTGGCCGACGATGGGGGCGACGAGCCCCGTCTCCTCGATGTCGCGCTTCGTCTCGACCATGGCGTCGGCGAGCCGCGAGATCGGCACGCAGACGTCGGTGGCGATGAACTTCGAGCCGGGCCGCAGCTCCAGGCAGGCCCAGTAGACGTCGTGGCGGGCCTGCCAGAGGCGGTTGCGCTCCTCGGCGTTCTCCGCCCAGTCGAAATCGCCGCCGCCGCATTCCGTCACGATCTCGCCGAAGGCCGTCGCCTGCTCGCGCACGCCCGCATCGCTGCCGTGGAACTCGAGAAACAGCGTCGGCCGCTCCGCGAGACCCAGATGCGAATGGGCGTTGCAGGCGCGCACCTGCACGTCGTCGAGGAGCTCGACCCGGGCGAGCGGGATGCCGTAGCGCGCCGCCATGATGACGGCGTCGCAGGCCGAGCGGAGATCCGGGAAGGAGCAGATCGCGGCCGAGATCGCGGGCGGGATGCCGTGGAGCTTGAGGGTGAGCTCGCAGATGATGCCGAGCGTGCCCTCGGCGCCGACCATGAGGCGCGTGATGTCGTAGCCGGCGCTCGACTTGCGGGCGCGTGTCCCGGTGCGGCGCACCGAGCCGTCCGGCATGACGACCGTGAGGGCGAGCACGTTGTCCTTCATGGTGCCGTAGCGGACGGCCGCCGTGCCCGAGGCGCGCGTCGACGCCATGCCGCCGAGCGAGGCGTCCGCGCCGGGATCGACGGGGAAGAACAGGCCGAGGTCGCGCAGGTGCGCGTTCAGCTGCTTGCGGGTGACGCCCGCCTGGACGACGCAGTCCATGTCCTCCTCGTGGACGGCGAGGACCGCGTTCATGCGGCCCATGTCGACCGACACGCCCCCGTCCGGCGCGTTGCAGCCAGCCTCGAGCGAGGAGCCCGTCCCGAACGGCACGATCGGGATCCGGTGCGCCGCGCAGGTCCGCACGATCTCGCTCACCTCCGCGACGCTCTCCGGGAACACGACCGCGTCCGGGGGCTGCACGGGATGCCAGCTGACGATGTTGGCGTGCTGCGCCCGGATCGCCTCGCCCCGGCTGAAGCGGCCGCCGAAGCGCGCCTCCAGGGCGGAGAGGCCGGCGACGCGAGAGGGCGGGCTCGTCGCCGCCTCGTTGAACGTGTTGCTCATGCGAGCTACATCCCTGTTCGAGCTTTGGAGGACATCATGGCCGCGAACGCCTTCGTGCGCGCCCGCATCGACGGGTCGGTGAGAGACGAGGCCGCCGCCGTCCTGGCGAAGATGGGCCTGACGGTGTCGGACGTGGTGCGGATGACGCTGACGCGCGTCGCGCAGGACAAGGCGCTGCCGTTCGACCTGAAGGTGCCGACCGCGGACACCCGCGCGGCGATGTCGGAAGCCCGGGCGATCATGGAGGGCCGAACGAGCCGGTTCGCGACGTCGCAGGCGCTGCTCGATGACCTCGACACGAACGGCTGAATCCAAGCGCGCGCGCATTCCGCGAACGGCCGACTACACGCGCGGCTTCGCCAAGGATTGGGAACGGCTGTCCCGCTCCGGCCGCTACGACATGCGCCGCCTGAAGGAGGTCATGCTCCTCCTGGTCGCGAACGACGACCCGCTCGGGGCCGAATGGCTCGACCACGCCCTCAAGGGCCAATGGTCGGACCATCGCGAGTGCCATGTCGGCGGCGACTTCCTGCTGATCTACCGCGCGAGCGAGCGCGACGTCGTGTTCGTCAGGGCCGGTACCCACGCGGAGCTGTTCGAGTAGGACCGCCCCCCGTCCCGTCACCGATTCCGTCCGAGGTCGCGGAAGTTCATCCAGTGGGCGGTCGCGATCCAGCCGGCGTCGACCGGGAGGGTCGCGCCCGTGACGGCGCTCGCCGCGTCGGAGAGGAGGAAGGCGGTCGCGGCCGCGACCTCGTCCGGTTCGACGAGGCGGCGCTGCGCGGCATGCGCCTCGAGCACGCTCGCGTCGCGGGCGCCGGACTCGATCTTCGCCTTCAGCGTCGGCGTGAGCGTGAAGCCCGGCGCGACGGCGTTGACGCGGATCCCGAGCGGTCCGAGATCGCCCGCCATGAGGGCCGTCGCGGCGCCGAGCGCGGCCTTGGCGGGCGCGTAGGCGTGGAGGGGGAGGGGGCGCGCCTCGTTGATGGACGTGACGTTGACGATGGCGCCGCGGCCGCGCGCCGCCATGAGCCGGCCGAAGGCGCGGCAGCAGGCGAGCGCGCCGAAATAGTTCACGGCGAAGATGCGCGCCTCGAGCGCCGTGTCCATGTCGAGGAACGGGACCACGTCCTGGAACAGGCCGGCCGCGTTGACGAGCGCGGCCACGGGACGGTCGGCGAGCCGCGCCGCCAGCGCCGCGACGGCGGCCGCGTCGGAGACGTCGAGCGGAAGCTGGAGCGCGTCGGCCGGCAGGGCGAGCCGGGGCGCCGCGAGGTCCGTCGCCACCACCGTCCAGCCGTCCCGCGCGAGCCGCAGCGCGATGGCGGCCCCGATGCCGCCGGCCGCCCCGGTCACGAGCGCGACGCCGCGCTCCTCCCCTCGATCCGCCAACCCGTTCCGCTCCCGACCGTTTCGGGGTCAGTAGCCGACAGTGCAGCGGGAGGCTACCGGCGCGCCGGCCGCGGCCGGGCTAGAGTTCCGTCCGCAGCCGCCACAATTCGGGGAAGAGGACGGTGTCGAGCATCTTGCGGAGATAGGAGACGCCGGCCGTGCCGCCGGTGCCGCGCTTGAAGCCGATGATGCGCTCCACGGTGGTGACGTGCCGGAAGCGCCACAGGCGGAACGCCTCCTCGAGGTCCACCAGCTCCTCGCCGAGCTCGTAGAGGTCGAAGTGCCGGTCCGGGTCGCGGTAGATCGCCGTCCAGGCCGCCAGCAGGGTCGGGTCCTCCGGCACCCGCCCGCGCAGGTCGCGGCCCAGCACGTCCGGCGCGATCGGGAAGCCCCGGCGGGCGAGGCAGGCGACGGCCTCGTCGTAGAGCGAGGGGGCGGCGAGCGCCGCCTCGACGACGGCGAGCCGCGCGGGGTCGTGGCGATGCGGCTCCAGCATGGCGGCGTTCTTGTTGCCGAGCCGGAACTCGATCGCCCTGTACTGGAAGGACTGGAAGCCGGACGAGTTGGCGAGGTGCGGCCGGACGCCCGAATATTCGGACGGCGTCATGGTGGCGAGCACGGTCCAGGCGGAGACGAGCTGCTCCATGATGCGCGTCACCCGCGCCAGCGCCTTGAAGCAATGCGGCAGCCGATCCTCCCGCAGCGCGACGATCGCGCCGTCGAGCTCGTGCAGCGTCAGCTTCATCCAGAGCTCGGAGACCTGGTGCTGGACGATGAAGAGGAGCTCGTTCGGGTCCGGCGAGAGCGGGTGCTGGGCGGCGAGCAGGCGGTCGAGGTCGAGGTAGTCCGCGTAGGACATGTCCTTCGCGAAATCGAGCTTGGCCTCGTGCCAGGCGGGTGCGCCGCCCTCCGCCTTCACGTGACGGCTCCCGCCTCGACGGGCGGCAGGTCGTCCCAGGCGCGGCTCCCGAGCACGTCCCGGATCGCCTCGGCCGCGTCGAAGACGTCGACGAAGCGGATGTAGAGCGGCGCGAAGCCGAACCGCATGGCGTCCGGCGCCCGGAAGTCGCCGACGATGCCGCGCGCGATCAGGGCCCGCACCGCCCCGTAGGCGTCCGGGTGGCGGAGCGAGACGTGGCTGCCGCGCCGCGCGCCCTCCCGCGGGGAGGCGAGCTCGACGCCGAGCGGGGCGAGCCGCTCGTCCGCGAGCGAGACGAAGAGGTCGCAGAGCGCCCGCCCCTTGGCGGCGAGACGCGCCATGTCGATTCCCTCGAACGCGGCGAGCGCCGCCTCGAGAGCGACCAGGGAGAGCATGGGCGGCGTGGAGCAGAGCGCCGCCCGGATGCCGGGGGCGGCCGTGAAGCCCGCATCGAACCGGAACGGGTCGGCATGGCCGAACCACCCCTGCAGCGGCTGGTCGAACGCCGCCTGGTGCCGGCGCGCGACGAAGACGTGCGAGGGCGCCCCGGGTCCGCCGTTCAGGTACTTGTAGCCGCAGCCGACCGCGAAATCGGCGCCCGACGCCGTCAGGTCCAGCCGGACGGCGCCGCTCGAATGGGCGAGGTCCCAGACGGCGAGGGCGCCAGCGGCGTGGATGGCCGCCGTCACGGCCGTCATGTCCTGCATGAGGGCCGAGCGGTAGTTCACGTGCGACAGGGTCGCGACGGCCGTCCGGGGCCCGACCGCGCTCGCGATCTCGCTCGCGGCGACGAAGCGGGTCGTCAGCCCCAGCATCCGGGCCGCGCTCTCGACGATGTGGTTGTCGGACGGGAAGTTGCCGGCCTCCGCCAGGATCTCGGTCCGGTCCGGCCGCATCCGGCAGGCCGCGACGAGGAGCTTGAAGAGGTTCACGGAGATCGAATCCGTGATCGTCACCTCGTCCGGCGCGGCGCCGAGAAGGGGGGCGAGCATGGCCCCGACCCGGCCCGGCGCCGCGTACCAGCCCGCCGTGTTCCAGGAGCCGATGAGGTCGCGGCCCCATTCCTCCCGCACCGTCCGGCCGACCCGCTCCGCCACGCCGCGGGGCAGGGCGCCGAGCGAGTTGCCGTCGAGGTAGAGGGTGCCATCCGGCAGCTCGAAGCGCTGCCGCGCGACGGCGAGCGGGTCGTCCCGGTCCTGCGCCTCGCAGTCGCGTCGGTCGATCGCCATGCCGGCTCCTGTGCGCGGTCGCGTCGGCGCCGGGACGGCCCGACCGCCGGCCCGGCCGGCGACGCCCGTCCGGAGCAAAGCCTACGCCAGGATGTTTGAAGCTTGAAGGTTCTTCTCATCGCCGCCGGGTTCGCTATCGTGGGCGCCGGCGAGCGAGGGAGCGGGATGGCGGAGATCAGGGCGGGAACGAGTCCCGACGGCCGCGTCACCTACCGGGAGACGGGCGCGGCGTCCGACCGGGCGATCGTCTTCCTGCACGGGATCGGCGGCGGCGCGCGCCTCTTCGACGCCCAGCTCTCGGCCCTCGGGGCCGCCTTCCGGGCCATCGCCTGGAACATGCCCGGCTATGGCGGCTCGCGGCCGGTCGACGCCCCGGGGATCGACGGCTACGCGGCGGCCCTGGCGCGCTTCCTCGCCGATCTCGGGCTCGCGGAGCCGGTCCTCGTCGGCCATTCGATCGGCGGCATGATCGTGCAGGCCTACCTGGCGGACGGGCGGGGACCCGCCGCGGGGATCGTGCTGGCGCAGACGACGCCCGCCTTCGGCGGCAAGGACCCGCGCTGGGCGGAGGATTTCGTCCGCGCGCGGCTCGCCCCCCTGGAGACCGGCACCTCCATGGCTGCGCTGGCGGCCGCGAGCGTGATGGGGATGGTCGGGCCGGACCCGGACCCGGCCGGCGTCGCGCTGGCCCGCGACGTGATCGCCGCGACGCCGGTCGACGCCTACCGGGCGAGCACGCTGTCCATGATCGGGTTCGACCGCCGGGCGGCGCTCTCCGCGATCGCCGTGCCGGCGCTGCTCGTGGCCGGCTCCGAGGACAGGAACGCCCCCGCGCCCACCATGGCCAAGATGGCCGCCGCGATCCCGGGCGCGCGCCTCCTCACGCTGGAGGGCTGCGGCCATCTCGTCATGGCCGAACGCCCGGCCGCGTTCACGCAGGCCGTCCGCGACTTCGCGGCCGGACTGCCCGATGCCAGGAAGGCCGCATGACCGACGCCCCCGCGCCCGACCTCTTCGACACGCCGCCCGCCGGCGAACTCGACGCGCCGCTCTTCGATCCGAAGGCGTTCCGGCTGTCGGCCCATGCGGCGGCGCTCGCCGACCGGGCGCGCGCGCTCGGCCAGTCGGTCTTCGCCGCGCGCGCGCCGACCTACGACCGGGAGGCGCGCTTCCCCGTCGAGAACTACGCCGACCTGCACCGGGCGGGGCTCCTCGGCATCTGCGTGCCGAAATCGCTGGGCGGGCTCGGCGAGGACTATCGCACCTACGCGATCGTCGCGGCCGAGATCGGCCGCTATTGCGGCGCGACCGCGCTGTCCTGGAACATGCATGTCTGCTCGACGCTCTGGTCGGGCGTGATCGTCGACGATCTCGACCTGACCGAGATCGAGCGGCAGGACCACGAGGCGCGGCGCGCCGTCCATTACCGCCGGATCGTCGAAGAGGGGGCGATCTACTCGCAGCCCTTCTCGGAAGGGGGCGCGGCGGCGGCCGGCGGCGCGGCCTTCGAGACCCGGGCCGTGCCGATCGACGGCGGCTGGCGCGTCTCGGGCAAGAAGATCTTCGCCTCGCTCGCGGGCCATGCCGACTATTACGGCATCCTGTGCACGGAGGTCGGCGACGAGTCCGCGCCGTCGCGGCGCAACACGCTCTATCTCGCGATCCCCGCGAAGGCGCCCGGCGTGGTCGTCACGGGCGAATGGGACCCGCTCGGCATGCGGGGCACCGTCTCGCGCACGCTCCTCTTCCACGACGTCGAGGTCCCGGCCGAGAACGCCCTGATGCCGCGCGGGACCTATTTCCAGGCCGCGTCGCGCTGGCCGCACATGTTCCTGACGCTCTCGCCGACCTATGTCGGCCAGGCGCAGGCGGCCTACGACTTCACAATCCGCTACCTGCGCGGCGAGCAGCCCGGCACGCCGCCCGTGAAGCGGCGCCAGTACCCGACGAAGCAGATCGCGGTCGCCGAGATGCGCATGAAGCTCGAGGCGCTGAAGTCGCTCTGGTTCCAGGCCGTGTCGGAGGCCGGGCCCGACCCGTCCAAGGATCAGGTGATCCGGGCCTGGTCCGCCCAGCACGCCGTCATGGAGGGCGCCAACGACATCGCCCGCCTCGCGATCCGCACCTGCGGCGGGCAGGCCATGCTGCGCTCGCTACCGCTCGAGCGCATCTACCGCGACAGCCGCTGCGGCTCGCTGATGCTGCCCTGGACGGCCGAACTCTGCGTCGACCGGATCGGCCGCGCGGCGCTCTACGAGCCGGGAGAGCGGGACGAGTGAGCCTCGCCGACCTCGTCGATCGGAACGCGGCGGCGGCGCCGGCGAGCGCGGCGCTCGCCTGCGGGGAGCGGCGCCTGTCCTTCGGCGAGCTGGCCGGGCGGATCGCCCGCGCCGCGGGCTGGCTCGCCGGACGGGGCGTCGGGCGGGGAGACCGGGTCGCCGTGCTGGCGCTCAACGATCCCGACACGCTGGTGCTCCTCCACGCCTGCGCGCGGCTCGGCGCCATGCTGGTGCCGCTGAACTGGCGGCTCGCGCCGCCCGAGCTCGCCTGGATCCTGGCGGATGCCGCGCCGTCGCTCCTCTGCGCCGACGCCGAGTTCGCGGCCCCGGCCGCGGACCTCGCGGCCGCGGCCGGCACGCCGCGTCTCGCCTTCGGGGAGGAGGCGGATGCGGGCTTCGCGGCCGCCGCGCCGGCCGCGTCCGGGGAGGGCGAGGACGCCGATCCCGTGCTCCTGGTCTACACGTCCGGCACGACCGGCCGCCCCAAGGGCGCGATCCTCACCCAGGACGCGCTGCGGGCGAACGCCGTCATGAGCTGGCACATGCACGGGCTCACGTCGGCCTCGCGGGTGCTCACCGTCCTGCCGTTCTTCCACGTCGGCGGGCTGAACATCCAGACGCTGCCCGCCCTCTGGGCCGGCGCGGCCGTGACGATCCACGCCCGGTTCGGGGCGGCCGAGACGCTGGCGGCGCTGGCGTCCGGCGCCGTGACGCACACGGTCCTGGTGCCGGCGACGCTCGCGGCCGTCGCGGCCGAGCCCGGCTTCGCGGCGGCCGACCTCTCGGGCCTCGCGGCCGTGACGACCGGCTCCATGGTGGTGCCGGACCGCGTCGTGGCGCCCTTCGAGGCGAAGGGCGTGCCCGTGCTGCAGGTCTACGGCGCGACGGAGACCTGCCCGATCGCGATCTACACGCGCCGCGGCGGCGCCCGTCCCGCCGGCTCGACCGGCTGGCCCGGGCTCCTCTGCGAGGCCCGCATCGCCGGGCCGGACGGGTCCGAATGCCCGCCCGGCGCCTCCGGCGAGATCTGGATCCGCGGCCCCCAGCTGACGGCCGGCTACTGGCGGAACGAGGCCGCGACCCGCGCCGCCTTCGCGCCCGGCGGCTGGTTCCGGACGGGCGACGTCGCGGTGCGGGACGGATCGGGCGCCTTCACGGTCCACGACCGGCTGAAGAACGTCGTGATCTCGGGCGGCGAGAACGTCTACCCGGCCGAGGTCGAGCGCGTGCTGCTGGCGCATCCGGCCGTGGCGGAGGCGGCCGTGATCGGCCGCGCCGATCCGCGCTGGGGCGAGGTGCCGGTGGCCCATGTCGTGCTGCGGACCGGTGCCAGCGCGGATGCGGCCTGCCTCGACGCGCATGTCCGGGCCGAGCTCGCGCGCTTCAAGGCGCCCAAGGCCTACCTGTTCGCCGAGAGCCTGCCGAAGAGCGCGCTCGGCAAGGTGCAGCACCATCTCCTGAGGGAGCGGACGTGAAGATCGCGGTTCTGGGCGGCGGCAATGGATCCTACGCGGCGGCGGCCGACTTCGCGCTCGCCGGCCACGAGGTGCGGCTCTGGCGCCGCGACCGGGCGGCCGCGGACGCGCTGGCCGCGGCAGGCGCCGTCATCACGGTGCGGGACGCGGCCGGGCGCCACGAGGCGCGGCTCGCGCTCGCGACGGCCGACATGGCGGCCGCGGCGGCGGGCGTGCAGCTCGTCCTCTGTCCGGCGCCCGCCTTCGCGCAGCCCGACATCGCGGCCGCGCTCGCGCCGCATCTCGTGTCCGGCACCGTCGTGTTCCTTCCGCCCGCCACCTTCGGCTCGCTCGTCTTCGCCGGGGCGGCCCGGGCGAAGACGAGCGAGCCGAAGGTGGCGGG
>JAEUAC010000108.1 GCA_019695455.1 Methylorubrum extorquens
GCCGGCTCGACGAGTGCCGCGACCGCGACGCCCGCCTCCGCGAGCCCGAGCGCGGCCGCCAGCGACTCCGCGGTGGAGCCGAGCACCACGACCCGGCGGGCCGCCAGGGCCCCGTACCGGGTGGCGAGCCGCAGCGCCGCGGTCGCGCCGAGCACGCCGGGCTTCTCCCATCCGGCGAAGGCGAGCCCCATGTCGCGCGCGCCGGTCGCGACGACCACGCGGTCCGCCGCGATGAGCCAGGAGCGCGTCCCGTCGGCGAGCCCCGCGCAGAGGCCCGGCAGCCAGCCGACGCTCTCGCCGTTGGCGTAGAGGCCCCAGGCGGCCGTTCCGAGCCGGACGTCCACGCCCGCCTCGAAGGCCGCCTCGATGCGCGGCTCCGACGCGATCCAGCTCTCCGTCATGGCGGTGCGGTTGCGGGCGAGCGGGCTCATGCCGCCGCCGAAATGAAGGGGAACGTCGTCGCCCATCTGGCCGAACGGCACCGGGTTCTCGTCGACGAGCACGACGGCGGCCCCGCCCTCCGCGGCCGCGATGGCGGCCGCGAGCCCGGCCGGCCCGCCGCCGACCACGAGGAGGTCGCAGCGTTCGTCGACGTGCAGATCCTTGCCGGCGACGGAGCGGGGATCGAGGAACGGCTGGGGCATGGCGGCTCGGGAAGGGCGGTCCGTCTCCCGCCCATCCAACCCGCCCGATCTTCGGGATTCCGGCCCCCTTCCGACTCCGCGGGCCCGGAAAGCGACACGGACGCGCGCGTCGCGAACCCGACGCGACGATGTCGCTTTCCGCCTGTCGCTGCAGCGCGGGAGGGCCGACAACGGGAACATGGTGCGGGCCGCCTCCGGGCCCGCCGGACGTGACCGGATGCGCTTCTCGGCCCTCACGCTCGCCGCCCAGGCCCTCCGGGGCAATCGCGGCTGGTCGCCGACCTGGCGGGACGCGGAGCCGAAGCGGGACTACGACATCGTCGTGGTCGTCGGCGGCGGCCACGGGTTGGCGACGGCCTGGTACCTGGCGCGCGAGTTCGGCCTGACGAACGTCGCCGTGCTGGAGCGGTCGGTCATCGGCTCCGGCAATGTCGGCCGCAACACGACGATCGTCCGGTCGAACTATCTCCTGCCCGGCAACATCCCGTTCTACGAGCGCTCGATGAAGCTGTGGGAGGGGCTGGAGCAGGACATCAACTACAACGCGATGGTGAGCCAGCGCGGCGTCCTGAACCTGTACCATTCGGACGCGCAGCGCGACGCCTATGCGCGGCGCGGCAACGCCATGCGGCTGCACGGCGTCGACGCCGAGCTGCTCGACCGCGAGCAGGTGCGGGCCAGGCTGCCGTTCTTCGACTACGCCAACGCGCGCTTCCCGATCGCGGGCGCCCTCCTGCAGCGCCGCGGCGGCACCGTGCGCCACGACGCCGTCGCCTGGGGCTACGCGCGGGCGGCGAGCGACCGCGGCATCGACATCGTCCAGAACTGCGAGGTCACGGGGATCCGCCGCGAGAACGGCCGCGTCGCGGGCGTCGAGACGAGCCGCGGCTTCATCGGCGCCCGCACGGTCGGGCTCGCGGTCGCGGGCGCCTCCTCGCAGCTCGCCGCCATGGCCGGGATGCGCCTGCCGCTGGAGAGCCACGTGCTGCAGGCCTTCGTCTCGGAGGGCGTGAAGCCGCTCATCGACCACGTCGTCACGTTCGGCGCCGGCCACTTCTACGTGAGCCAGTCGGACAAGGGCGGCCTCGTCTTCGGCGGCGACATCGACGGCTACAATTCGTACGCGCAGCGGGGCAACCTGCCCGTCATCGAGGACGTGATGGAGAGCGCGATGGCGCTCTGGCCCGCGATCGGCCGGCTGCGCGTGCTGCGCCACTGGGGCGGCGTCATGGACATGTCGATGGACGGCTCGCCCATCATCGACCGGACGCCGATCGACGGCCTCTACCTGAACGCCGGCTGGTGCTACGGCGGCTTCAAGGCGACGCCCGCCTCCGGCTTCTGCTTCGCCCATCTCCTCGCGACGGGCACGCCCCATCCCGACGCCGCCGCCTTCCGGCTCGATCGCTTCGCCGCCGGGCGCGTGATCGACGAGAAGGGCATGGGCGCGCAACCCAACCTGCATTGAGGCCGGCCAGAGATGCGCATCCCCTGCCCCCATTGCGGCGAACGCGACGTCGGGGAATTCACGTATCTCGGCGCCGCCGGCCTGCGCCGCCCGGACGGGCTCGACGCCGACCCGGCCGCCATGGCCGAGTACGTCTATCTCCGCGACAACCCGGCCGGCCCGCTCGCCGAGCTCTGGTACCACGCCTTCGGCTGCCGGAGCTGGATCACGCTCACGCGCGACACCCGCACCCACGCCATCGCGGCCGCCGAGCCCGCCCGGAGCCGCGCATGACGATCACGATGCCCATGCCGGTTCGCCGAACCCGGACGGCGTCACGCTCCGGCGACGCGCCGACGTTCGAGGCAGCGCATCCAGATCGGATCGAGGTCCAAGGCGGCGGAGATCCCATCGAGGACGTCCAGGGTCGGAACGGCGCTGCCCCGCTCGACGTCGCTGTAATACCCCTGGCTGATCCCGACCTTGCTCGCGACGTCGGCCTGCGACAGACCGCGATGCTTGCGCAATCCTCGCAGGACGCTGCCGTCGCCCTTCATGGCGGCATCGGCGAACCAGCCCGGCAGGACGACGTCCCGGCCCGACTCGATGTCGCGGATGCGCTCGGCCGCGATCAGGGCGTCCATCTCGTCCTCGGCGTCCTCGTCGCCCGCTCGCGCCCTCAAGGCGAGGTAATCGCGGCTGCTCAGGACGACCAGCTCCTCTCCGAGCCCCGTCTTGATGACTTGCGGCTTCATGGCCAGCTCTCCTCAGCGGTAGACGTCTCTGCGATGCCCGGCATCGATGATCAGCAAGCCTTCCGGCGTCTCACGGAAGATGACCCGGTAGGCGCCGTCCCTCAGTCGGAGCGCATCGGTCCCGACCAGGCGCTTCACGTCGCCCTGGCCCGTCAGGCCGTAGACGTAGAGCTTGCGGATCAGCGATTCACGCGCCGCGAGAGGCAGGTTGAAGAAGAAGCGATCCGGCGCGGACGCGAAGATCAGCGTCTTGTTCATGCCGATAATATAGCTATGACGCTGGTTTCGGTCAAACCGTCTCGTTGCGTCGCCTTCGAGGGGATCGGCCCATGAGCACCGCCGCCCTGTCGCGCGAGTCGCTGGCCGCGGGGCCCGCGCGGCTCGCGGCGATCGACGCGCCGTTCCGCGTGGCGGGGGGGCTCGTCGACCGGGCGCGGCCGCTCCGCTTCACGTTCGACGGGCGGGCGCTGACCGGGCTCGAGGGCGACACGCTCGCCTCCGCGCTGCTCGCGAACGGCGTCCGGCTCGTCGGGCGCTCCTTCAAGTACCACCGCCCCCGCGGCATCCTGTCGGCCGGACCGGAGGAGCCGAACGCCCTCGTCGAGCTGCGCGCGGGCGCCCGGCGCGAGCCGAACACGCGCGCGACCACGGCCGAGCTGTTCGACGGCCTGGAGGCGCGGAGCCAGAACCGCTGGCCCTCGCTCGGCTTCGACGTCATGGCGCTGAACGGCCTGTTCGGGCCGATCCTCGGGGCGGGCTTCTACTACAAGACGTTCATGTGGCCGGCCTCCTTCTGGGAGAGGATCTACGAGCCGCTGATCCGCCGCGCCGCCGGCCTCGGGCGGGCGCCGGACGGCGAGGATCCCGACCAGTACGAGAAGGCCTTCGCCTTCTGCGACGTGCTCGTGATCGGCGCCGGCCCGGCCGGGCTCGCCGCCGCGCTCGCGGCCGGCCGGGCCGGCGCCCGCGTGATCCTGGCTGACGAGGATTCGCGGCCGGGCGGGCGCCTCCTCGCCGAGCGCCACGCCATCGACGGCGCGCCGGCCGCCGAATGGCTCGTCGCCGCGCTCGCCGAGCTCGCCTCCCTGCCCGACGTCGTCGTGATGCCGCGGACCACCGTGTTCGGCGTCTACGACGGCGGCACCTACGGCGCGCTGGAGCGGGTCTCCGACCACCTCGCCGTGCCGCCGGCCCACGCGCCGCGGCAGCGGACGTGGCGCATCGCGGCGAAGCGCGCCGTGCTCGCGGCCGGCAGCCTCGAGCGGCCGCTCGTCTTCGGCGACAACGACCGGCCGGGCGTGATGCTGGCCGGCGCCGTGCGGGCCTACGTCAACCGCTGGGCCGTGCTCCCCGGCCGGACGGCCGTCTTCGTCGCGACGGGCGACGACGGATGGGCCGCGGCCGCCGAGTTCGCGGCCGCCGGCGGGCAGGTCGCGGCCATCCTCGATCCGCGCGAGGCCGTGGCGCCGGACGTGATGGAGACGGGCCGGCGCGCCGGCGCCGAGATCCTGCTCGGCGCCGTTCCGACCCGGGCGATCGGCTCGCCCGTGCGGGCCGTCGAGATCCGCGAGCGCGACGGCCGCACGCGCCGGATCGCCTGCGACCTCCTGGCGATCGCGAACGGCTGGAATCCGACGCTCCACCTCACCTGTCACCATGGCGGCCGACCCACCTGGGACGCGG